>PLLX01000149.1 GCA_003141415.1 Bacteroidales bacterium | reverse complement strand
CCGGATAAAAGTAGCAGTTCCAATCTCCTATTCTTAACCTTAACCTTAACCTTAACCTTAACCTTAACCTTAATCTTAACCTTAATCTTAGCTTCAGTTTATTTGTTTTCCGGGAACCGACCCGTTAATTGCCTGTCAACCATCCATCCCGGATATTCAGGAGTCAAAGCGCTTATCGTATCCAGTTCCTTTATATCGTCCCCGGTAAGCTGCAACTGTGTACATGCCAGGTTATCAAGAAGCTGCTCCTGATTTTTTGCTCCTATAATAACACTTGCAACGCCCGGTTTGTCTTTTGTCCACGACAAAGCAACCCTGGCCGCGGACACTTTATACCTGGCGCCTATTTTTTTCATCACATCAATTATATCAAAAGCCCTGTCTTTATTTATTGGTGGAAAATCAAAATTATCTCTCCTGCTGCTCCCGGCAGTTTTTATATTCCTGGTATATTTTCCTGACAGAAATCCTCCAGCCAATGGGCTCCATGGCATAATACTAATTCCTTCGCTCAGGGCCATCGGTACTATTTCCCTTTCAATATCGCGACTGGCAATACTGTAGAAATTCTGTGAGGCAACAAACTTTGACCAGCCAAGGTTTCCGGCAATACTATTTGCTTTCACAACCATCCATGCAGGATGATTACTTACTCCAAGGTAACGAACTTTACCTGCACTGACTACATCCTCAAGACCCCTCATGGTTTCTTCCAATGAGGTGATGGGATCAACACCATGAATGTATAACATGTCAATGTGTGAAAGCCCAAGACGCTGCAAACTATCATCAACGGAATCCTGGATATGAAGCTTTGACAATCCAACCTGGTTTGGTCCCTCTCCCATCCTGAGTCTCACTTTGGTCGCAATGAACACTGTCTGACGTGAAATTCCAAGGTTTTTTAAGGCTTTACCTAACAAAGATTCGGCTAACCCTTCCGAATATGCATTAGCTGTATCAAAAAAATTAATGCCCTGGTCAATAGCCGTTTTTAATAATTGAGTTACTTCATCCTCGGGTAGTTGCCCGATAGCTTTCCAATACCCTTTCCCTCCGAATGTCATGGTACCGAGACAAAGCTCTGATACCAACACTCCTGTTTTACCAAGTTGTTTAAATTTCATAAAGAGAAGCTTTTAATTTAAGAATAATAAATTTGTGATCTGATTATTGTACAATAACCGTTCCAGTTTGTTTGTAAGCGCTACTTTATGCCACTGTAATTTTTAACTGGGGTTTAAGCATTTTGTTCATATTATCTTAATTAAGTGACAATGCTACAATATACCATAGATTTTGTTCTATAATAAACTGTAATTGTAAGAAATTTTAAAAAATTTCAGGCTGGTAAACCAGACCTGTATTTATCGAGACCGACAGTTTCTTCGAATGCTCGTACAAACCGCATAAGGAATGTCGAATAATCCACCTGATCAAAATAATCATGGGTCTCATCAGGAGTGGAAGGTATATCTTCGAAACTATTAGCTATAGTTGATTTCCCATTTTTTGATCTGGTAAAATCGACACGCTCACCATCAATACGGTTATAAAAATGCCAATATTTCTTAGTGTGTGTTTTTAGGATTTCTCCACCGAAAATATCGTGAATAAGAAGAGATATTAAACTATCCTGACCTTTTGTTTGGTTATCGGGTGTTAATCTCCGGTTGGATTCCGATGTCATGCTTCGTTTAAGTGCTTCATACACAACCATTTTATTAAACATATTCTTTTGTATTTGGGTATTAACAGATAATAATTCTAAATAACTATTTGATTTTAATATTATGATATGTATAAACTGAATATCATAACTTAAAAGTAAAACAAATGAATTTAGGAAGTGTTGCAAAACTTTATTAAAAAGTTGCATCATTTACGGGTATAGAACGCTAACTATAAGTTCTCTGAATAGCTGCTGAAGGACATATATCTTTTTACCTGATATTATTAAAATCATTCAGGTTAAAACCATCTGGATTGTCGTTGGTGATCTTCCGGGAATTATAATAATAAAGATTTCCTTCAGGATCAAATAACATTTCGAAACATTTACCTGCACCGACATCCTTAGTCGGACCTACATGAAAATGGAATAATGTATTTATTGCACCATTGGCCAGCTCTTCCTGAATCTGAGAAGTCGTAACTAGTTTAACTTTGTTCGGGTAAACGGCTTGAACCTTCTCAGGAGAATCAGCATTTGGCGCCATTTTATCTTTGTTCAATAACAAAACCTTGTCTTTAAAACCTGTTTTGTTGTAATATTTCAATCCGTTTAATGAAATTGGTAAACGATCCTTCTCAAGATTTTTTACGTGTATCTGCATGAATTTGATAACCGCCGGAATTACATATTCATAATCTGTCTCGAGATCCCCTGAATATGAAAGTGGTACGCTGCAAAACTCAGGCATCTTCGTCAGATTTCCTGAACCATCTCCCAGTAACAGACTTATATAACTGTAACTTACACCACCCGGATCTTTATCATAGGCGCCATCCATCATGACTATAAAAGAGTATTTCGGGTCGGTTCGACGTTTTCCAAACTCTTTCTGGTCGATAAACTCAAAATCAGTAGATTTCCAGTATTTTTGTACTGCATCTTTAATAGGGGCATTAAAAAAACTCATCCCTTCGTCCATCACAACGCAGGTCCTGGAGTTTTTAAACATCCCAATTTGCTGTTTTGTTGCAAGCGGGTTATTAGCCATCGCTCCTAAACTAAAGAAGCACAAAGAAAAAATGGAAATATACTTTTCAAAGGTAATAGCTTTCATAAATCATGTCTTATAATTCACAAATATATGATTTCTCTTGTTACAATTACAGTCCAAGGCGTTCCTACTGTTGGTTTTATTTCATGTTTAAACTTTATTGATGAAAAAAGTTCATGCCAGAAAGGTAATCATTTTATTTCCACACCCGACTATAAGACATCAATACTACTAGACTCACTCTTTTCCCATCGTCACTTCCCTCAGAGTTGTTTTATCGGCTCCGAAAATGATTTCATATAATTCAACAGTATTTGAAGGATTTTTTACTGCCTGCAGGCTTTTGAGTGCATTAAGATCTGTTAATGCATCTGTACCTTTTGAAATCAAAGCCGCCAAAGCATCTACTGATTCACCAACTTTTCCAGTGGAGGTATATCCGAAAGTATCAATTGATCCATTTATGAATTTCAGATTGATTTTTCTTGAATTTAATCCGTCATGTATGATCATATACTGGGGATTAGCAAGATCGGGCAGATAAATGATTGTTGCTTTGACAATCTTGCCAGTCTCAGAATCTCTCTCAACATGTAAGAATGGTTTTACCGTATAATATTTCAATCCTGTTTTTTCAGTCAGTCCCTTGTTTGAGTAAAATTGAACAGGAGCACATGCTGTAAATACAATGACGGTTAAGCTAACAATAGCTGCGAACATTTTAGTTTTCATAATAATAATTTTAAGGTTTGCAGAATCAGTGAATAAAATTAAAAAATTATTTTAATCCATGCAAGAGCAATCAGTTACGCCTCCCATTCTCACGGATTATTTTAGGCCATGCCATAGCATGGCCCTATATTCACCTGGTTGTCAGTGGATTTTTGGAAATTAATTTCGCAGGTACTCATCTAACATGAGAACAATTCCTACAGCCTGTATTCAATTAAAATAACCGCTCCTGGAAATTATGGTATCTGATACCTGTTTTGACGTGAATGACATAAGGTCAGTTACAAAAAAAGTTTAAAAATCCGGAAAACATTATCAGCATTGGATACTTGATATTACTGCTGACTGATTATCTTATAGGTTATAAATATGTTTATAAACTGGTACTTGCAATAAATTTGATTCCAAGCCCTTTTGCCAGTTTAAGAGCAGGCTCTTTGTCTGCCTTATAAAAATGATTTAACTGACGCGTAAGTATTTCTTTCTTTTTAGTCCCGGTAACTCCCTTTAATCCGCAAACAGAGAGAGTGATAAGAATCGTATCCTTTACCTCATCTCTTGTTGCTCCAAGTTTTTTCGCCATCTGGACATGATAGAAAATGGCTGTTGTATCGCCCATAGCAGACTTTATTCCTATATAAATCAGCTGTTTTGTTTTTGGATCAAGTCCTGTTGTGCCTTTTAATGCTTCTATCAAAACATCGAAAGCCTTTGCAACTTCAGCCGCTTCTTTTTGAAAAATGTCAAGTGGGTTCATTTGTTAATTTTTTTTATGGTTATATGCTTTTCCTCAGATTTTCTAATCGATTACTCTTTCGGGTTCAACCACAGCTGTATAACTATAATAAAATGTTTCGTAATAAGAGGTTTGCAGATAATATTCTCCCTTAATACTCTGGAAAGAGGAACAAGAGGAAGTATTTAGAACAGAATAATTATTAATAAGAATAACTTATATTTGAAAACCCACCGTCAAAGATGGGTGAGTAGTTTATCATAGTTTAAAATACTATCAGATGAAATTAATAACAATTATTTTTTGCGGGATATTTTCTTTTTCGCTTAATGCGCAAACAAATGTGAAGCAGGTACCTCAAAAAGAGAATATTAAACCCAGGTTGGTTGTAGGCATCGTTGTTGACCAGATGCGATATGATTATCTTGCTAAATATTATAACAAGTTTTCTCAAAACGGATTTAAAAAACTTCTCACACAGGGGTTTAACTGTAAGAATACTAATTATAATTACGCTCCGACCTATACCGGACCGGGTCATGCATCGATATATACAGGGAGTACACCATCATTTCATGGTATTATTGGAAATAATTGGTTTGCAAGAGATTCGGGAAAAGTTATATATGTTACTGATGATCCAACTGTACAAACTGTCGGGAGCGAATCAGCAAAAGCAGGTAAAATGTCGCCCCATAATATGCTTGCATCAACGATTGGGGATGAGTTAAGGCTTTATTCAAATATGAAATCAAAAGTTATTTCGGTATCATTAAAAGACAGAGCAGCAATTTTGCCTGGAGGACATTTATCTAACGGATCGTATTGGTTTGATTCCGGATCAGGCAATTTTATTACCTCTTCCTATTACACTAATAAATTACCGCAATGGGTAACCGATTTTAATGCGCAGCATCTGTCTGATAAATATTTATCACAACCATGGAATACCTTATTTCCCATTGAACAATATACAGAAAGCGCTGAAGATGATAACCCTTACGAAGGACTTTACCAGGGCGAATCAAAACCTGTTTTCCCTCATAACCTGCCTGCCATGTTCAGTAAAACAGATTACGAAGTTTTGCTTTCAACACCATTTGGAAATACAATTATCAAAGATATTGCCTTGGCTGCGTTTAAAGGCGAAAATTTGGGGAAAAGCGATTATACTGATTTTTTAGCCATCAGCTTTTCTTCTACTGATTATATTGGCCACAAAATGGGACCACAGTCAATAGAAGTAGAAGATACCTATTTGCGTTTAGACCGCGACCTGGCTGAGATTATAACCTATCTGGAAAAAAACTATGGCAAAGATAATTTTCTTCTCTTTTTAACTGCGGACCACGCAGTTGCATATGTGCCTGAGGAACTAATGGATCTTAAAATGAATGCAGGCTATTTCAGTTATAAGATATTTTCTGATTCTTTAAACGGTTACCTCAGTAAAATGTATAACGATAGCAATTTGGTTTCATGCATTATTAATGATCAGATTTATCTAAACAGATCTTTGATAAAACAAAAAGATATTAATCTCAAAAGTCTTCAGGATGACATAGTTTCATTCGCACTAACTTTTAAAGGAGTCGCTAATGCGTATACTTCCTATGAACTAAATGGTGAATCATTAAACAATAGATCAGCTGAGCTGATGCAACATGGATTTTATATCAAGCGTTCTGGCGACATTGCATTATTGCTCGAACCGCAATGGCTTGATGATTATTCACATACAGGTACATCTCACGGCACTACATACAGCTATGACACTCATGTTCCTTTACTTTGGTACGGTTGGGATATTAAGCCTGGTTATACTTCAGAACCCGTTGATATTACAGACATTGCTCCAACCATAGCTTCATTTTTAAATATAATGTCTCCAAATACCAGCATTGGGAAGCCTATTCTAAGCATTACCAAATAAAAAAAGATTTACCGGTTTATTCCATAATGAACAAATCAATCTTGCTGTGTTGTTGAAGCATGCGTCTCGGTCGAAGTCCGAAGGCTGCTACTTACAAACCTTGTTGTATTTAATTATTTTTGAATACCTATAGATTTTATTCTATCTTCAAATCTCTTTGTTAATCTCTCATAAGTCTCAGGTGATGCATTTGACTTTTGTTTCTCAACAATTTCAAGTCCTTTTGAATAGAATATTAATGCTTCTTTTTCATCTCCCGACACCTGCTCAATTTCTCCCATGCTATCGTACAAATTTGTATCATTGGGATATAATGAAATAGCCCATTTTAAAACTTCAATCGCATCTTTCTTTTTTTAAGAGTAAAAGCAATTATATGCAATATTGTTGATATCTTCAATAGTTGGCAGTTGAATATTAAAGGTATCAGACTGGGATGGTTCTTGACACAATGGGGTTTGGGGTTGTTACAGTGAACGTATAAAAGTTAAGCCAGCAAAACTTCATTTGAAGTTTAAGATTTTAAATATTGCTGTCTACTCATATTTGAGCGATTGTGCAGGATTCACACTGGCTGCCCTGAGTATTCTGTAACTTATTGTAATTAAGGCTATCCCCAGGGCGATAATGAGACCTGCAACAAAACTGAATACGCCAAGTGTTATTCTGTAGTAAAAGTTCTGTAACCAATGTTCAGCAATATAATAGATCAAAGGACATGCTATAAGCGATGATACTGAAACAAGGATGACAATCTCGCGTGATATTTCAACATAGATTCCCGCAACTGAGGAACCCATAGCTTTTCTTACCCCGATCTCCTTGGTTCTCTGCTCAACTGTAAATGAAGTAAGTCCGAATAATCCGAGTGCAGCAATGAATATTGCCAGGATGGAAAAGATCACAGCCATCTTTGCGTTTTGTTTTTCCTGGATGTACATCTTTTCAAAGTCAGCATCAACAAAATAGTATTGCAACGGCGTGTTTGCCGCATAATCTTTCCATACTTTTTCAATATCATTTATGGTTTGGGAATAATTCCTGGCATTAAGTCTGACCGTAATATAACCCCATAAAAAATTCTCTGACTGGAAACACAGAATACATGGGCCGATTGGATTCCTGAGTGATTCAAAGTTGAAATTTTTTACCACTCCGATAACAGGAATGTACTTTCTGTCTTTAGGGTCTCCCGGTTGTATGAACCTGGCTTTCAAAGGATCAGCAATATCAAATTTCTTTGCTACACTTTCGTTAACCAGGCAGGCTTCCTTATCTGTTGAAAATGATTCACTGAATGATCTTCCCGAAGCCAGTTTCATACCATAAGTATCGAGATAATCATAATCAACCCAGTTTGTGACCATCAGGAAGGATTGATCTTTTCTTCCTTCGAGTCCATAACCATTGTTATTGTTAACGCGCCCCGGGACAGCAGTGGAGCTTGAGATATTTTCAACTCCTGAAATTCTTTTAACAGATTCTTTAAATGATTTCATCTTCTGCCCGATTGCATCGGCCCTGTCGATTACAATCAGCTGTTCCTTATTGAAGCCAACATCTTTCTTCAGCATATAATTAATCTGACGGTACATAACCATTGTGCAAACGATCAGCAGAATCGAAACAGTAAACTGAAATACAACCAGCACTCTTCTGAGCCTGCCATTTTTCATACTGTTCTTTACGCTTCCTTTCAGAACCTCATAAGGATTGAACGATGAAAGAAAAAATGCAGGGTAGCTTCCTGATAAAATGCCTACTACCAATGCAAACACCAGAAGGACCGGAATTGTGTACCAGTTTGTAAGAAGATCTAGTGTGAGGGACGCCCCTAGCAGATTATTGAAATAAGGAAGAGTAACTTTTATGAAAACAAGAGCGAGTATCAGGGATGAAAATGAAAGGATAAATGATTCTGTCAGGAACTGAGCTACAAGCATTCCTCTTGTTGATCCTCCGAGCTTTTTTATTCCGACTTCCTTGGCTCTTTTAGCTGCCTGGGCAGTAGAAAGGTTCATAAAGTTTATAGATGCTATCAGTACAATCAGGACTGCAATGGCACCAAATATTTTCAGATATTTCGGATCGCTTGCAGCTTTAAACTCCTGTTGAATTGACGGATCAAGATGGGCTTTTTGAATATTCTGAAGAAAAAATCTGTATTTATTGCCCTTATTGGTAAAATCAGTTAATGAGATCCCCATATATTTCTCGGCCTCCGGTCCAACATACTTGTTGATTAATTCAGGAAACTTGTTATCAACACTTTTATAATTTGCATTTGGCTTTAGAAGAAGGTAGGTACTGAAACTATTGTTCATCCAGATGGGGTTGTTCGCTCTGGGATTTGTCATAAAAGATGTAAGCATACTGGCTTCAAAATGGGAGTTTCCCGGCACATCGCCCATAACACCGGTAACGATATATCTTACTGTATCTGAACCGATTTTAACAGCTTTATCAATAGGATTCTCATTCCCGAAAATCTTTTTTGCAGTTGACTCGGCTAATACCACCCTGTGCGGAGCATTCAGAAGATTTTTCGGATCACCCTTTAAAACTGGTATTGAAAAGATATTAAAGAATGAGGAATCCGCTTCAATTATATGATCATCCGTAAAAGCCTGATTTTTATACTCAATTACCGACGGGCCGTTTTTTGTCATCCTGCAATAATCTTCAATTTCAGGAAATTCCCTTAAAAGCGTAGGTCCCATTATAGAAGGTGATGTAGCATATGTTATTTCCTGACCACTTATCTTTCCATTAAGTATGGTTCTGAAAATCCTGTCCTTCTTAGTATTATACTTATCATAACTTGACTCATTGATCACATATAAAGCGATAAGCAGGCTACAGGTGATACCAATAGATAAGCCAAGAACATTGATGATAATGTAAGCACGCTGTCTTTTAAATGACCGTAAGCTGTGTGTGAGTAAATTTTTTAACATGTCTGTCAGTATTATTAGAGTTAGTTTAAAATGTTTTTAAAAGAGACCCATATTCTCTTTAATATCGTGATCTCCTTTAATAGACGAAATAAAATCCTGCATGTTGCAACAGGACTAAACAAACAATTCTGGAAGTCTTGATTAAGTCCGGATCATCACATCTGGGGCCCGTTCCCGACCTGAATTTTACCTTTGAAGTAACGGAGTTTAATTTCTGTGGATCTGTCAAGAAACTCTTCAATGCCGGAATTTCTAATGGTGCAGAGGTTGAATATTTTCATATTATGAGGTAGAATCTCTGCCCTGTCGGCTGCAGGATGAAGTTTTCTGCAAGGGAATTCATCACATTCAAAACAAAAGTTAATATTTCTGCCTGAGAAGCAAAGATAAGTCTTGCATTTTTCTTTAATAACCGGGCACATCCCGGTTATTGTCCGGCAACCTTTACAAGGAATACTCTCTTTCGGTATCTCTCTCTCAATAAGACGATCATAAAGCGGTGAATTTTCTTGGCATGTATGCATTTCACATATTCCGCAATCCATACCGCATGGAGCAACCATATCCAATCTTTCCTGTATAAACATATTTTCCCCTTTAGGTGCCCAAATATTAAAATTTTTATTCAAATAAAAAATGAGAATTTCAGGTTAATCCGATATTATTGCGATTAAAGAGTGTTTTAGTTATATTGGAAGGTTTTTTTAATTCAACATCGGCAACCCTTAAACGCCATGTTGCTTGTATTTTACCTGTTTTACGTATTTTGAATAATTGTTTTATTGTTACACTTTTCAGAAAATACTTTATTGAGCTCAATTCAGAGTGCTTTAATACTGCTTCTTTGTCAATTATGAAACCCATCCTCCTGAAAAACGATTCTGCTTCTTCGAAACTATTAAATTTATTTTCCTCAATGTTATGCTTTAAAAAAAAATCCGTCGTTTTATCATCTATTTTAAGATTAAGCTTCGCCTGACTCTTTTTAATATAAATATCAGCAGTTATCCAATAACCCCCTCGCTCCTTTAATATTTTATGGATAATGTTACAAAGATTTTCTTTCTCTTTCGAATCAAGATACATTAGTAATCCTTCGTTTACAATTACTATCTCTCCCATCGGGAAATGGCTTACTATTTCATGAAATTGCGGCTCATTAAGACAGTTTAATGGAGCCAATTCCAGTTTGCCCTCTGTGCTAAAGCTTCTATTTCTTAACGCAGTAATGAAATCTTTCTTTAAATTAATCACATCCGGCAGATCTGTATCAATATAATAAAATCCACTTTTCCCTGAGGTCTCCAAACTGCGGAAGGAAAATCCTGATGACAATTCCAGAATGTTCTTTATCGGCAGGTCCTCTAATAATTTGTCAATACTCCAGTACCTGTTTTCGAAATGAACAACCCTGGCCCAAAAGATCATATCTCTGTTATTAAAGTCAGGAATATATTTATTGGGAGATGTTAACAATTCCGCCGTCTGCCTCGCAAATGGAATATTTGTATGCCCTTTCAATAATAACAATGATCTGGCTGAAGGGCTGATTGAATTATAATTAAGATTGGTTATATCTTCTTGTTCCATTTTCACTTACAACTATAATTCTGTTTTTGAAAAGATATTTCTTATCGATCCGTTAAGGACATACTACGCAGGACCATTTTTAAGAAACAATGACATAAATATATTGTTTCTTTGATAATTAAAAGCAAAACAATGGAAGAGAAAATATATTCAATCCAATCCCGAAAGGTTGTTGTAGTTGGAGCAGGGGCAGTTGGGGCAACATATTGCTATGCACTTGCACAAAGCGGTCTTGCAGATGAAATTGTACTGACAGACAAGAATGAAGATCTTATGAAAGGACAGGTTCTTGATCTGGTTCACGGTCAGTCCTTTTTTCCAACAGTTGTTATCCGTTCAGGAACCATTGACGATTATACCGATGCCCACATTGTCGTAATTACTGCTGGTGCTGCTCAGAAACCCGGTGAAACAAGATTGGAACTTATTAAGAAAAATGCAGCTATAATCGGAAGTATTGCGGAAGAAGTAGCTAAATCGGGATGTAAGGGAATAATGCTTATTGTCAGCAACCCCGTTGATATCCTCACTTATGTTGTTCTTAAACGATCGGGATGGGAAAAAGGCCGGGTAATTGGATCAGGTACTGTTCTAGACAGTTCCAGATTCAGACATCTTCTTAGTAAACACTGCGATGTTGATGTTCATAATGTTCACGCCTATATTCTTGGCGAACATGGAGACAGTGAGTTCGCGGCCTGGTCAATGACGAATATTGCCGGTATTAATATCGATGAATATTGCCCTGTTTGCGGCAAGTGCCCGGATTGGAAAATACAACGCAAGCTGATTGAAGAGCAGGTACGCGATTCGGCATACCACATCATTAACTATAAAGGCTCTACTCAGTTTGCAGTAGGACTGGCACTTGTAAGGATAACAGGCGCCATACTCCGGAGTCAGAATTCAATCCTGTCTGTATCGACACTTGTAGAATCTTATTTTGGTATTAATGATATATGCCTTAGTGTACCAAGCGTAGTATCCGATAGTGGAATAACCCGGATTATTGAGAGTCCCCTTTCTTCAGAAGAACTTACCTTAATGTCACACTCTGCTGACGTTTTGAGAAAAGCGATTAATTCGATATAAGAGTCAGGGGTCAGAGTTATGAATGAGTAATATTTTGCAGGCAATACTCGGGTAACTATAATGGCTTATGAAGCTTTTAAAAAACTGATCAGTTTAAAAACAACACAATTATTGCAGGATTAACTCCTGCGCAACGGTTCTTCATGGGATATGCGCTTGCGTGGATGGTAAATGAACGTCCAGAGACTATAGCCAGCCAGGTTAAAAGCAATGAACATTCACCTGCTAAATTCCGTGTTAACGGACCTTTATCAAATATGCCGGAATTCTACCAGGCTTTCGGAGTAAAAGAAGGTGATGCATTATGGTTTCCTGATAGTCTGAGAGTTAAGATATGGTGAGGATTACCATTGAAAATCTTTCATAAAAACATCCGTGATATCGAGAATTGATATTCAGAATTCTGTTTCGTAAATACGAAGCTTGTTTCTGAGAGTAGTTATTTCATCATGCATTGAACCTATACGTTGTAATAAATAATTGATTGTCTCAATTCCTTCAAGGTTTATATCCAGCTCGTAATATAAACGTACAAATTTCTCTAGCTGCTGAAGCTGGTCCGCCTCAATAAAAGGTGATTCCTTTATCGTGATGATCTCAATCAATCCGCTCTGATGCAATGAACTGACAAATGAGATCTCAATATTATGACTGGCACAAAACTCATCTATAGCTATCAAATATTCTGTTTCCATTATTCTCTTTATTAAATTATGATTCAGATAATTGAGTAAATAATTGTTTTTGTCGTTCAGTTAAATTTGTTGGTATTTTAACTGAATACGTTATAAGAAGATCACCATGTTGGTCCTCATGCTTATAGACAGGAAATCCTTTATCTTTTAACTTTACTTTGCTGCCGTTCTGAGTTTCTGGTTTTACTTTTAATTTTACTTTCCCATTTAATGTTTCAATTGTGATTTCACCACCAAGAACTGCTGTGTATAAATCCAGTTCGATAGACGTATATAAATCATTCCCCAGTCTTTTAAATCGAGGGTGATTCGCTACAGAGAACGTAATATATAAGTCACCATCAGGTCCGCCGTTTATCCCTTTACCGCCATGTCCAGCTATTTTGATTGTCTGGCCGTTTTCAATTCCTGCAGGGATAGTAATTCTTATTTTTTTATCATTTACATTCAATGTTTGTTTGTGAGTTTTATAAGCGTCGATGAGTTCGAGTTGTAATTCCGTAGTGTAATCTTCTCCTCTGTATTTCACCTGTCTACCTCTACCGGCACCTGTTGCCCCGCCAAACATAGATTCAAAGAAATCAGAAAAATCCCCTTCCGATTCTGAGCCGGCATATCTTTTTCTCCTTGAATCTGAAGGTTGTTGCTGATATTGTTGTTGTTTGTCAAACTGTTCAGAATGCTGCCAATCCTTTCCATATTGATCATATTTTTTACGTTTTTCGGGATCACTAAGTACTTCATTTGCTTCATTGATCTCCTG
>PLLX01000055.1 GCA_003141415.1 Bacteroidales bacterium | reverse complement strand
CACAAAGCTTCTGCAACTCTTCCAGCCCCGGCAAAAGAAATGTTATTATAATACATTATCTAATTTTCCGGAAATATACAAAATTGCGTGAATTTCAGAAAACCGGCAGTATGAAAGAAGATAAAACCTTAATTCTTAAGTGTTGCTGAATTCAAAGGAGTACCGGATGCCGGCTTATTCTTACCATACAGATTCTGCGAAAGGTCAGTAACCTGTACAACATAGATCCTATATAAACTCTGATAAGAAGAATTACTGGATTGGTAAACATAATTACAATCCCAGTAAACATGACCTGATACCTGTAACAAATCTCCTGATTTAGCATTAGCAAGTTTTGGAAACATTTCAGACGGGTTGCAGAAATTATATGTTGAATAAAGGTCTCCCGGGGTCATAAAATACAAAATTGTCCCCGTAGCATTAAAATAAATATTCTCCGATGATTCGGTAAGTGTGAGCAAAACATCTTGTCCACAACCGCATTTTGCCTGTTTCTTGCAACCTGAATACGAGAATACAGGTGCAATAATAATCAAAGCAACAAAAAATTTTCTAAGAGTGTTTCCTGTCATTTCGGATATTCTTATTCTGTTATTTAGTAATTAACGGACAAAGTAAATCTTTATTTCAATCATAACAAAAAATCAAGCCGTCAAAAATTCTTTTTGACGGCTTGTATCTTAGTCAGAAGTTAATTATGCCTGGGCCGTAGGACCGCCAAAAGTTAATGGTATTGCAGGTCCGGATCCTTTGACTTCTTTTATAGTCCCATGGACAGATTCATACTTGGCAATGTTATCCTGAAGTGCCGCAACAAGTCTTTTTGCATGTTCCGGTGTAAGAATTATCCTCGATTTAACTTGTGCCTTGGGTATGCCAGGCATTATCCGCACGAAATCGATTACAAATTCAGAAGCCGAGTGAGTTATTACCGCAAGATTGGAATAAGTTCCCTGAGCAACTTCTTCATTCAGTTCAATACTGATCTGTGTAGGGTTCTTGGGATCTGTCATAGCTGTCAATTTTTAATCCTATTTTACTGGTTCAGCTTCTGTTTCCTGTTCAACGCCAACAAGGCTTTCATACTCCTCGAGTGATCCAACAATAATGCCATTGTATTGTCTCTGACCAGTTCCTGCAGGAATAAGATGACCAACAATTACGTTTTCCTTAAGTCCTTCAAGTCTGTCAATCTTACCCAATATTGCTGCTTCATTCAATACTTTTGTTGTTTCCTGGAAAGAAGCGGCTGAGAAGAAGCTCTTTGTCTGTAGAGAAGCTCTTGTAATTCCCTGCAAAACCTGACTTGAAGTTGCGGGGATTGCATCCCTGGCCTCAACAACTTTCAGGTCGCGACGTTTAAGAACAGAATTGTCATCCCTTAATTTGCGGGCTGAAATAATCATGCCGGGACGCAGGGTTTGAGAATCACCTCCATCGATAATCACTTTCTTACCATAGATCCAGTCGTTCTCATCCATGAACTCAAGTTTATCTACGACCTGGCGTTCAAGGAATTTTGTATCACCCGGATCAACGATCTCAACCTTACGCATCATCTGGCGGACAATGATTTCAAAATGCTTATCATTGATCTTAACTCCCTGTAAACGGTATACTTCCTGAATCTCATTTACGATATATTCCTGAACCTTTGTCGGTCCTTTGATTGCAAGAATGTCAGAAGGTGTAATAGCACCGTCGGAAAGTGGAATACCAGCTTTTACATAGTCATTTTCCTGGACAAGTATCTGTTTTGAAAGTGGTACGAGGTATTTCTTAGTCTCATCAGTCTTTGATTTGATAGAGATTTCCCTGTTACCTCTTTTAATCTTTCCGAATGTAACTTCACCGTCGATTTCCGAAACAATAGCCGGGTTCGATGGGTTACGAGCTTCAAACAGCTCAGTGACACGTGGAAGACCCCCTGTTATATCACCCGATTTCCCGACTGCGCGGGGTATCTTAGCAAGGACTTCACCCGCTTCAACAATTTTATTGGTATCGACAACCAGGTGAGATCCTACAGGAAGGTTATATACCCTCAGCTCTTCACCTTTAGCGTTCATAATTTTTATTGCGGGGTTCTTTGTTTTATCTCTGCTCTCAATAATAACTTTCTCTTTGAAACCGGTCTGTTCGTCAGACTCTTCACGGAATGTAATACCTTCTATAAGAAAGTCATATCCAATCTTTCCTGCCATTTCAGAAATAATAACGGCATTGAAAGGATCCCATTCGCAGATCAGTTTTCCTTTTTCAATCTCCTGTCCTGGCTTAATATAAAGTTTTGAACCATAAGGAATTGTATGAGTTGTGAGGGCAATACCGGTTTTCTTGTCAACTATTCTTAATTCAGCAAGACGACCGATAACTATATCTATATCACCTTTTTCAACATCTTTTTTAGGAACTGTTCTGATCTCCTCAATCTCAGCTATACCACCATAACGGGCAACAAGCCTCGATTCAGTGGTAATATTTGATGCTGTACCTCCAACGTGGAATGTACGGAGAGTCAGCTGAGTTCCGGGTTCACCAATACTCTGGGCAGCAATAACACCAACAGCTTCACCCTTCTGAACCATTCGCCCGTTGGCCAGGTTACGTCCATAACATTTTGCACATACTCCCTTTTTGGATTCACATGTGAGAACCGAACGGATCTCAACCTGCTCAATCGGAGAATCTTCAATCTTCTTAGCCAGGTCCTCAGTAAGTTCCTGTCCTGATTCAACGATCAGTTCACCTGTAAGAGGATGGTATACATTATGAACAGTTGTACGACCCAGAACTCTTTCGTATAATGATTCAACTATTTCCTCATTCTTCTTTATTGCTGTAGCGATAAGTCCGCGAAGTGTTCCGCAGTCTTCTTCATTTATAATGACATCCTGTGAAACGTCTACAAGGCGACGTGTAAGATATCCTGCATCAGCCGTTTTAAGAGCCGTATCGGCAAGACCTTTACGAGCACCATGTGTGGAAATAAAATACTCCAGAACAGACAATCCCTCTTTAAAATTGGAAAGGATCGGGTTTTCGATAATCTCCGAACCGGTAGCTCCCGATTTCTGTGGTTTTGCCATAAGACCCCTCATCCCAGACAGCTGACGTATCTGTTCTTTCGAACCCCTTGCACCAGAGTCAAGCATCATATAAACTGAGTTGAATCCCTGCTTATCGGTTGACAGCTGTTTCATTAAAGTCTGCGTGAGCCTTGCATTAACATGTGTCCAGATATCAATTATCTGATTGTAGCGTTCATTATTGGTAATGAATCCCATGCTGTAGTTATTCAGCACTTCTTCGACCTGCTCATAACCTTCCGCAACGAATTTCGTTTTTTCTTCAGGTATGATAACATCGTCGAGGTTGAATGACAAGCCGCCTTTAAATGCAGAATAGAATCCAAGGTTCTTTATTGCATCAAGGAAATCAGCTGTTTTGGCTGTTCCTGCAAGTTTGAGAACCCGTCCGATAATGTCCCTTAAAGATTTTTTTGTAAGGATCTCATTAATATACCCGACTTCAGCAGGTACAAACTGATTAAATATAACCCTTCCGACAGTTGTTTCAATAAGGTGGTTAATCAACTCACCATCTTTCCTGTCGTTGGCTTTTACTTTTATATGAGCGTGAAGGTCAATCACGCCTTCATTGTATGCTATATTAACTTCCTGCGGTGAATAGAAAATAAGACCTTCTCCCCTTACCTTGTCAGTTTCAGTGCTCTTACGTCCTTTGGTAATATAATAAAGACCAAGAACCATATCCTGCGAAGGAACAGTAATAGGTGCGCCATTTGCAGGGTTTAGAATATTATGTGAAGCCAGCATAAGCATCTGAGCCTCAAGAACTGCTCCATTACCAAGAGGAAGATGAACTGCCATCTGGTCACCGTCGAAGTCAGCGTTGAAAGCTGTACAAACAAGAGGGTGCAGCTGAATAGCCTTTCCTTCGATAAGTTTTGGCTGGAAAGCCTGGATACCGAGCCTGTGAAGTGTAGGAGCGCGGTTCAGCAGAACAGGGTGTCCTTTAAGTACGTTTTCAAGAATATCCCATACTACAGGATCTTTCCTGTCAACAATCTTTTTAGCCGATTTAACTGTTTTAACGATGCCACGTTCTATCAATTTACGGATAATGAATGGCTTATATAGTTCAGCTGCCATATCCTTTGGCAATCCACATTCGTGTAATCCGAGTTCCGGACCAACTACAATAACTGAACGTGCAGAGTAGTCTACCCTCTTACCGAGCAGGTTCTGGCGGAACCTTCCCTGTTTTCCTTTCAGACTGTCACTAAGTGATTTAAGAGGACGGTTAGCATCTGTTTTTACAGCATTTGCTTTCCTTGAATTATCAAACAAAGAATCAACTGCTTCCTGGAGCATACGTTTTTCGTTACGCAGGATCACTTCCGGAGCTTTGATCTCAATAAGTCTTTTCAAACGGTTGTTTCTGATGATGACCCTTCTGTAAAGATCGTTCAGGTCGCTTGTTGCAAACCGTCCGCCATCGAGAGGCACAAGAGGTCTCAATTCCGGGGGAATGACTGGAACAACTTTAATGATCATCCACTCAGGTTTGTTAACCTGTTTGGAATCCCTGAAAGCTTCAACAACCTGAAGACGTTTAAGAGCTTCATTTTTACGTTGCTGAGAAGTTTCAGTGTTAGCCCTGTGACGAAGAGAATACGACATTTCGTCGAGATCGATACGGCTGAGAAGTTTATACAATGCTTCTGCACCCATATCAGCAACGAACTTATCAGGGTGATTATCTTCAAGATACTGGTTTTCTTTTGGAAGTGATTCAGTAATCTCAAGATATTCCTCTTCTGTAAGGAAATCGAGATATTTAACACCATCCACAGCTTTGATACCGGGGTTGATTACTACATATCTCTCGTAGTAAATTATTGAATCGAGCTTCTTGGTCGGAAGACCCAGAAGATATCCGATCTTATTAGGCAATGAACGGAAATACCAGATATGTGCAACAGGAACTACCAGGGAAATATGTCCCATCCTTTCGCGACGTACCTTCTTCTCTGTTACCTCAACACCACAACGGTCGCAAACGATGCCTTTATAACGGATTCTTTTGTATTTTCCGCAATGGCACTCGTAATC
>PLLX01000090.1 GCA_003141415.1 Bacteroidales bacterium | reverse complement strand
ATAAGAAGTTTACCATTCATTTTACTATGAAAGCGATAGAGAATCAATTACCTTCAGGGATTTTTATCAGAGTGCACAGATCATTTATAGTGAACAAGAGCATGATAAAGACCATAAAAGAAAACTCCTTGGATCTGATTGTTGGAGATACTCTTAAAAACTTTCCAGTCGGTAAATCATTTAAGGATCTTCTTATGAACAATATAAAAATGATGGCCAAATAAAATCTTCCTTTTTACAGGCTTCCATCCGTCAACTTGTCCTGCATCATTTTGAACAAACTTCATCTTCTTCCATGATACTTGGCATTAAAAGCTTATATCTTCAACCATTTTGTCCAAAAATGTATAAAAATTAAAGTCAGAAAAATTAATATTTTGTGTGTAACAATACCTTGTTGGGTTACTAGATTTAGTAAAAATTTACCTAACGACAGACATATGCGAAAAATGTGAAAACAGAGGTAACGCAAAAATTGATTTTTATGAGAGTTAAATTTTTAAATTCCTAAGGCTAGATAAATACTAATGTTTCTTTAACTACTTCACCTTTGTAATCTATCCCATGTAGTTTTATGCCAATACTAGATATGGCACCGTGAACAATATCTTCTATGGGGCCAAAAGCATCTATAATATCCTCAAAATCATCCANNTTGGTAGTTGGTCTGGCTTTTAGAATATATTCTGTCACCCAATTCAATACAGGTTCATATAATTTTGCAGCATTTTCAGGAATTGATCTGCCAGAGAAAATAAGATCACCTGTCAATTGATTCAGATCAATTTGTGGAGTTTTTGGAGTTTGCTCTATTATTAGACTCTGAAATTCCTTCATCATGTGCTCCTTCAAGGACTTTTAAATTGTAAACCTACGTTTTAATAAAACATTAATCAAATTTATAGCTTATTTTTACAAGTTAAACAACCTTTGTCAAAAACCTACTTTCAATCATCAAAAAAAAATTTGATTGTTCGTGTAAAATTACAATTACTTTTTTATATTTATGAATATTACGACCTCAAATTGAGCCAACAATTCCGGATGAAAATAAGCCACCTATTCGGGAGCAAACCGGGATACTTTTTAAGATTTTTCAGGACTGACATTCCGATAGTAATTGAGCCACCCAAAAATACCATATAATTGTAAATCAATTATATAGCATCAGTCAAATATCTCTTTTTAAGGCCATTTCCAACCATTGACAGCCACTTTATTCTTCCCTAAAGTATTCTGATTAAAGAAACCCAACTTTGTCACAAATCGCATTAATATAGCTAATTAGAACATTTGGTATAGTTGCATTATATTCTATCTATTTATATATCAGCATATTAATTAGTCGATCCTTATGATGTTCTAATATGTTGATAATTAGAATGTTAAAGTTAATAACTTATTGATATTTTGTGGTTCAGATTTCAAGGTTTTTTTAATATGCAGAAAAATCTTATAGAAAATTATGGGAAATATTTCACTTTTAACTAATCCCTATTTCAATAATAATATTTCTGAGCCTGACTATAACAGGGAGAAGATCTCATACAGGGAGCCCAGTTTTAGATCGGTCAACTCAAGTTTAACGGCAGAAGTTGGCAAAAACTTTTTCCGTTACCTAAAAAGTCTTAATCTATCAAAAGAACCTGATTTATTCATACTTCCTACAAATGACCATTATTATTATGATGAAGATGATTTAAAAAGTGTCAGAACATTAATAAATCTTAAAAGATTGAATTTGATAAAAGATCTGGATACATTTTTGCATACTCTTTTTCATATTTTACCTCCAAATGTAAATTTAATAGGATGCTTTACTGATAGCAAAACTCTTAATGGGAATGAATTTCTCTCCGGGTTATCAACCAGATTCAATAATTTTCTGGATTCTAGGACAGATCACAATATGGATAAAAAAGATGTTTCAAAACTTTTAGAAAAGTATGGGTTTAAGGTCATTGATATGACAGAGATGAACGAATTAACATATTTTTATTCACAAAATGTCCGTAAAACTATCGAAATTAAAGCCTGACCGGTAAATAAGTCCTGAAATCTTACTTTAAATAAAGACTACTGCAATAATCATGAGCTTTACACAAGTTGCTATTACAGTATTTGCAAATAAGCCTCCCAATTCCCCAATCAAACTATCATGAAAACGCAACAGACTAACATATTTGAAGCAAGATTTGTCTATAGGAATAAGGTTAAAGCTTCATTGAGACTACAGGTTAAATGCTCAAAAAATGCATTTGACATATTTATGGAGAATTGGGACTTGGATACCAGCTTTTAACCCAGAAATATTTCAGCTATGTTTCAGTTGTAACAAACAAAAAAGCCTCGACATGGTTGTGTATCAAGGCTTTCTTTTTTTGAAGAAGTACCCGGAGCCGGAATCGAACCGGCACAGCATTGCTACCACTGGTGTTTGAGACCAGCGCGTCTACCAATTCCGCCATCCGGGCGTAATAATAGGGATTGCGAAAATAGGAAATATTTTAAACTTTTATTCCCGCTTTGTGGGATTTTGTCAATTCGTTCCTCAACTTTTTACTTTTGCCTTTTGTCTTATTTTCTCCCTTTCTCCCTCTCATCTCATCATCTTTACCAAAATCTCCCTGATGGCAATTTCTATTCCCTCGGCATCATATCCACACTCCCTGTACAGTTCTTCCTGGGTGCCCTGTTCCACAAAATAGTCGGGTATACCAAGCCGCCTGACTTCAGAGTTATACCCCTTGTCGCACATGAATTCAATAACAGCGCTTCCGAATCCGCCTTTAAGCACTCCATCCTCAACTGTAATTATATATTTGAATTTTTTAAAAACGGAATGAAGGACTTCCGTGTCAATCGGAGTTACAAACCTCATGTCATAGTGAGCAATTGATATGTTTTCTGTTGCCAGTTTATTTACAACAGAAGCTACAACAATCCCGGGATGACCAATAGATAAAACTGCAAGGTTATTACCTTCACTTATCTGACGCGCTTTACCTATTTCGATTTCCAGGAATGGATTTTTCCAATCGGTATGTATTCCTCGTCCGCGGGGATAACGGATCGAAAAAGGAAATCTGTTTTTCTCAAGCTGAGCCGTATACATCAGATTCCTTAAATCAATCTCATCCATAGGGGCTGAGACAACCATATTGGGAATACTGCGCATAAATGCCATATCGAAAAACCCATGGTGTGTAGCGCCATCTGCACCTACAAGACCACCTCTGTCAATACAAAAAACAACATGCAGATTCTGAAGTGCAACATCATGGATAATCTGGTCGTAAGCTCTCTGAATAAATGATGAATAGATAATACAGAATGGTATCATTCCCTGTGTGGCAAGACCGGCAGAAAATGTGACAGCATGTTGTTCTGCAATACCAACATCAAAAGTTCTTTCCGGCATCTCTTTCATCATAATGTTGAGTGAGCTGCCAGTAGGCATCGCAGGGGTGATGCCGGTTATCTTATCGTTGAGCTCTGCGAGCTCAAGAATTGTTTTTCCAAATACTTCCTGGTATGTAAGTGGTGCATCTGCAACTGAGATGTTAATTATCTCACCGGTCTTTTTGTTGAACTTACCAGGTGCATGGAAGGTAGTCTGGTCCTCTTCAGCCTGTTTAAAACCCTTACCTTTAACCGTCAGACAATGAAGTAGTTTTGGCCCGGGAATCCTCTTCAGGTCTTCGAGGACTCTGGTCAGGTGAAGGACATCATGACCGTCAATCGGACCGAAATACCTGAAATTCAGTCCTTCAAAAAGATTACTCCTGTCGAGTATTGTACTTTTGGCTCCGGCTTCAAGCTGGGCGGCCAGTGTTCTTGCATTTGGTCCAAGTTTCCCGAATACTCCAAGGACCTTCCATATCTTGTCCTTAAACCTGTTATATGTTTTACTGGTTGTTATATCAAGCAGATATTCCTTCAGAGCGCCGACATTAGCATCGATAGCTATATTGTTATCGTTAAGAATCACCAGGATATCGGACTTACCAATTCCTGCATTATTGAGACCTTCAAAAGCCTGGCCCGCTGTCATTGCACCATCACCAATAACCGCTACAACATGCCTGCTCTCACCTTTGGCACTGGCTGCAATTGCCATACCAAGAGCTGCAGATATTGAGGTTGAGGAGTGACCTGTACCAAAAGCATCGTACTCACTTTCAGCCATCTTTGGAAAACCGCTAATTCCTTTATACTTTCTGTTGGTAGAGAATTTTTCCCGTCGTCCTGTAAGTATTTTATGTGCATAAGCCTGATGTCCGACATCCCAGATAATTTTATCGTACGGGGTATTAAAGACGTAGTGAAGGGCTACTGTTAACTCAACAACACCTAAACTTGCACCCAAATGGCCGGGGTTATTACACACAACGTCAATTATGAACTGCCGGAGTTCCGAACTTACTTGTGCAAGGTCGTCCGGATCAAGTTTCCTGAGATCTTCAGGGGTATATATTTTAGAGAGTAAATTCTCTTCTCTGTCCATTAAGAGATGGTTAAAAAAAATAACCAGCAAATATAACAATTATTATTCCTGAGTGTTTGCAGAAGCATACCCGGGATTTTCTTATTTTTGTTTTGGAATTTGAAGTGTGAGTGAAAATTTTTATGCAGTGCAGATGGTATAAATAAAATCAAATTGAGGTCATGAACAAATCAATTTTTTACATCCCGGGGTTTATTGCTTTAGTAATTTTTTCAATATCATGCGTTTCAGGAAAGAAGTTCAGTGGTTTGCAGGATACCAGCAAACAATTCATGAATGAGAGGGATGCTTTCAAAACCGACAACATCGGGCTTGAAATGCAAAACAAAAAAATTAAAGCTAAGCTTGCCACGCTCGAAAAAGAGGCAAGTACTGTTCAGCAGGATATAGCAACTGCACAGAATGAACGCGACAAAGCTGTTGATGATTATAATAAAATCTCCACGAAGTATACCGAATTACAAAATGCCCAGGAAGATCTGATCAAAGGGAATGTGAAAGAGACTCAAAAACTGCTTACCGAACTTCAGACAGCACAGGAAAACCTTCAGAAGAAAGAAGATCTTCTCCGTCAGCTGGAACAGAATCTTGATACGAAGAAAGCATCACTCGACGAGCTTACTTTTGAGCTTGACAAGAGGAATGCCAGATTGGCTGAACTTGAAAAAATACTTGATGCCCAGAAAAAGATCGTTCAGGATCTGAAGAGCAAAGTATCTGAAGCTCTGCTCGGATTTGAGAACAATGGACTTACAGTGACGATGAAGAATGGCAAAGTATATGTTTCACTTGATGAAAAACTCCTTTTTAAATCCGCCAGCTGGGATATTGATGCGAACGGGAAAAATGCATTGAAAAAACTGGCAGGCGTGCTTGAAAAAAATCAGGATATTCAGGTTATGATCGAAGGTCATACCGATAATATTCCTTATAACCCGGGTAACAGCCAGTTAAAAGACAACTGGGATCTGAGCGTTAAGCGTGCCACTACTGTTATCAGAGTATTACTTGAAGGTTCAACCATTGATGCTAAACGGTTAACTGCCTCAGGCAGGAGCCAATATTTACCTGTAGATGAGCGTAATACTGACGATGCCCGTCAGAAGAACAGAAGAACAGAGATCATTCTGACTCCAGATCTGACAGAACTATATAATCTGATAAATAAATATTAGTTCAGTTATTTTGAGAATTCCTGAAGATTCACATTCATATTCTTAAGAGCCTTAAGCAGATTGTCTTCAGGTCTCAGAAAATCCTGGTTCCCCCAGAACAAAGGGTCATAGTTCTTAATAGTCTTGGAGAAAATTGAATGAATAGGTGCAAGTTCTTCCCGGTCAAACCGGGTAACATTCGATAAATCTACTTCTGTAATCGCTAGTTCAAAAAATACTTTAAACTGGGTATTAAAAAGTTTCCTTTTTTGACTTGAAGTGAAAATCAAATCACCTCTTACATGATTTAAAAAATATCTGTTGTTCATTTTCCGGTAACTCACAGAATATTTTACTGAAGCGGGCCAGGTATTAAATCCATGTGAGGTGGTCGAAATAAACGAATCTTTCATTTCATGGATTAACTTTGGATTGATCTCGAATTCAGCGTTAAGGATTCCATAATCAATAGTATTGATATATATTGTGCCTTGAAAAAGAGGAAGATCAACATTCTCGCGCTGCTCAAACTCGATAGCATAAGCTGATTCATCATCGTAGGTAACGATATCTGTCATCCTGTAAGTGTAGTCAGACATACTCTCACCGGCCAGGAAATCAAAGATGTTCTTTGCCCCGTCAAGGTCGAGACATGTGCTTAAACCTGCTTTGAGTCTTATTGCCAGTGTGTCACTACGATCTGTGTTTTCAATTTTTCTGCTTTTATAAATCTTAATCTGATCGCCATAAAGAGTTCCCGAATATGCACTTTTATAAATCTGCAATATTGCTTCGGAATAGGTCTGAAGTTCATATTTTTTCAAAACGCCTTCCCTGTAAAAACCAGTCATTAATGCAGGTGTGTTACCGTAATTCTTTGGTATTAATTTGAGTGCCCTGGAAATGATTTCCTGTGGATTCTGATTTTTGATGATGATCTCGGGAATAGAAATGAATTCTCTCTTCATAGAAATTGTAAGGTTATTTCCAAAGGCCTTTTTAACAGGAATTTCTCTGCCTAAATATCCAAGAAAAGAGACGGATAGAGTATCCTTAAAGAAATCAGATGTGATTTTCAAGCCGAAATTGCCATTATTATTTGTGACTGTTCCCTTCCCTTTGTTCTTTAATGCGATTGTTGCAAAAGGCAATGGTTCTGAGGTCTCATTATCAATTATTTTGCCTGTTATATATTTTACTTTTTCCGAGGCTGTTGAATCAGAAGGAAGAGAAGGGTGTCCTTCTGCATGTGAAATGATTATATATCTGTCAATTACTGAAAAGACCAGGGAATCGTTTTTCAGGAGACTATCCAGAATGACACTGAGTTTTGTATCCCTGAAAGTCATCACCGTCTTCTTCTCCTGATCAATAAGACGGCTATCGTAGGTAAAGTTGTAACCTGTCTTCAGGGAAATTATCTCCAGGGCATTGCCTGTGTTAACTGTCCCCGCCCTGAAAGTAAATGTTGAATCAAGAATGCTTTGCTGGCATTCCGCTCTTTGAGGAAGGATCAGCAAAAAAAATAATGCAATGGCCAGGAATTTTAAAGAAATATTGCCATTGAAAGATGACATTTTTCAGAGATGAGCTATTTTTTTGAAAGATGGTAAACGGTGCCATCTTTTGTATAACTCAGGTTAAAGCTAGTACAAATTAAACGAATTATTGTTTCCTGCGGTAGATTATCAATAGGGGAATGCCACGGGTTTTCGAGTATAAGAGGATCATTGGCAACAATATCCATATTATAGACTCTCTTAAGATCGTTGAATACAACGCTTAACTTTTGGTCAGTATAATAAAGGTAACTGGTCTTCCAGGAAAGATAGTTTGGGTTACTGTTAACAGTTTTAACGGCTGCCTTTGAGCTTACAGTTCCCACATAGCCCGGATCAAGTTGAATGGATTGCGATCCAGAATTGTCAGATACCAGAACTTTCCCGGTTTTTACAAAGACTTCAACTTCAGATTCCTTGTTATTTGTAATTACATTGAATGTTGTTCCGACAACTTTTACCCTTGCTTTACCTGCATCTATAATAAATGGCTTTGAAACATCAGGTGATATTTCAAAGAAAGCTTCCCCTGTAAGTTTTACATTCCTTCCATGTTCGCCAAAATTTTTCCGGTAACTGAATTCAGAATTTCGGTTAAGATAAATCTTACTTCCATCGGGAAGTGAAATCAGGATGTTCTTCTGATCATTGCCTGCAATAACAGTAATCTTTTTACTTAAATATCCTGAGTTATTCATGTAAATTGCAGCGGTTCCGAGACTTACCAGAATAAGAGCAACAGCTGCGATTTTCATTATTGTTGTTCTCATAAATCTGATACTGACAGGGCTTTCATTTATTTTGAGACCATTTTCCACCATCCTCGAATGAACATTATTCCAGGCCCGATCAACATTTATTTCCTCCTTGCTATTCATATTCTTTAAATCTTTCCATTTTTTACCTGAATTATTTGTATCGCCTGCCATAAACCGGTCGAGGAGATCTGTTTGTTCACCATTTTCATCTGAGAGGATGGAGGCAAGTTCCTCCCATTCCCTATCGGTGAATTTCTCTATCTTTTTCATCTCTTTCATTATTGTGTTAATTCCTTTCTGAATTCTTTTAAAGCCCTGCCCATATTTGCTTCTACTGTCTTTATTGAGACGGATAGTTTTTCAGCAATCTCGGTATATTTTAGCCCTTCAAACCTGCTCATCGTAAATATCTTTCCGCATCTTTCGGGAAGTCTTTCCAGTATCCTTGCTACTTTTTCCTGAAGCTCTTTGTAACTAAGGATGTCGGAAGGACTCTCCTGACTTTCTGATTGGTGGTTTAACATCTCTACAGCATGTCGTTCGACAACCCTGTTATGTTCAATATGATGCAGGCATCTGTTGTGAACCGACCTGAAGAGATAACCATTCAAAGAACTTTCAATATTTAATTTTTCCTTATCCTGCCAGAGTCTGAAAAACAGATCCTGAACTATTTCTTCAGCGGTATCATGATCTTTTATCAGAGTCTTCGCGTATCGTACCAGGGAAACATAGGAGGATCGGAAAAGCGACTCAAGCTGTCCTGCATCGCCATTTCTGATCCTCCCGATTATCTCAGTATCCCTGATCATAGATCTAATCTTATTTGTTTTGTTCTCTGTCGCTGAATTTCAGCTTTCTGCTGAGTCTGCGTATTGCTGATTCAATGCTCTGGTCAGGTTCAATCACGTTATAGTCTCCCCAGAATTCCTTATCAGTAAATGCAGTAACTTTATCAGAAAACACATCATTGTATTTTATCTTATCTTTTCCTGCAAATTTAATAACTTCCTGGTCAGTGCGATCTGTTATGGCTATTTCAGACATGGTAGTATAATAAGTATTGAATAGTTTTTTATTCCAGTCAACTTTAAATTTGACTTCAGCCCTCGAATACTCAAAGTGCCATTTGCCTCCCTGTTCACGATATTTGGTCCTGTAGGTTGCAATTTCCGGAATTACTTTCATTCCAAGAGGTTTTTTCCTGATAAAAATCGATTGAGCTGCCTCTTTGTTTGCAAGATTGAATCCAAATTCTGCTTCGGTTATAGCGTAAGAGTCCATTTCAATGTAAAGGCTTCCCATAAATAAAGGCATTTCTACTGATGGTTTTTGAATGAAGTCAATAACATAATGAGGTTTCCCATCTATTTCAATAACACCAGTCAGCTTATAATCGTAGTTCAGCATAGCTTCTCTGGTAAGAACAGTCTCAGTGTTTTTAGCAAGATCAAGGTCCAATACGCTTACCGGTCCGCCCTGAAGTTTAAAAAGAACTGTATCCATTTTTTCAACATCTGAGCCTTTTCTCCCTTTATAAATCCTTGCACCATCGAAACGCAGATCATTGTCATAGGGTGCTTTGAAGATCTCAACTACAGCTTCTCCAATGGATACATATGTACGGTTCTTTCTGATAGTTTCCCTGTAGAATGCTGTCATCAGATTTGGAACTGATTCGTAGTTTTTAGGTATATTGGAAATAGCTTTTTGAACTATACTGATAGGATCGAGTGGCTTTACTACAATCTCTTTGATTGGTATAGGAGCTGCTTCAAGAGCGATAACGTTTTTAGAACCATTATCCTTAAGCTCACTCAGAAGGATGGTCTTATTTTTATATCCCAAAAAAGATACCTCAAGAGACTTTGAGGTTGAAAGGTCACCGATTTTAAGTGTGAATTCTCCATCGATGTTAGTTACAATTCCCACATTGGATTCCTTTACGGCAACAGTTGCAAACACCAGAGGAGCTCTGCTTCCTGCATCAATTACCTTACCTTTGATTATTATAAGATTCTGCTGGGTACTTTTCTTATTCCCTGAAAGATTCCCGGCAAATGCAGTCTGGACCGTCAGGGCCAGCAGAAGACCTACTGCAATCAACGAAATGTGTTTAAAAGTTTTCATGGCATTTATTTATTTAAGTTTAAGATTTGAGTTCATTTTGTTTTCGAATACTGTATTCTTTCCATTTCAAGACTATGACCGGTAAGCCGATCTTATACCCTATGATCATTGTAATATATATTTTAATGACTGGCAGAAAAATACCAACTAACTAATTGAATTTCAAGCGATTTATGAAGTTACAATTATGAGGACTCATAGTCATATTATTTTCATATCTTACTTCCCAATTTTTATTCATCAATGATTGAAAGCCTTATCAAACCTGTTAATCTCATCGCAGCGGGATATTCATATCTTAAAGGCTCTTCTACCGGGAACACAATTATAAACGGTATGCCTGTTTCCATTAGTGCAGAACTGACGAATAACTGTAACCTTAACTGTCCCCAATGTTCGTCAGGATCGGGGTTGATGATAAGAAGACGCGGTTTTATGGATATTGAACTTTTTAAGAAGGTAATGAAGGAGCTCGCTCCCTTCCTTTATAATGTAAATCTCTATTTTCAGGGTGAGCCAATGTTGCATCCTCTGTTTTTCTCTTTTATAGAAAATTGCACTAAACCTCAAACTGTAGTTTCAACTAATGGTCATTTTTTATCGGAGGAGAATTCAGATAAGATTGTAAGGTCGGGATTAAATAAACTGATAATCTCCATTGATGGAATGGATCAGGAAACCTATTCAGCTTACCGTGTCAATGGTAGTGTTAAGAGTGTAGTTGAGGGGTTGAAAAATGTGGCTCGTGCAAAAAACGCGCATTCCTCATCTTTGAAGATTGAGATACAATTCCTGGTGAACAGGCATAATGAGCATCAGATACCGCAGATAAGACAATTAGCTAAAAGTGTAAATGTATCGTTAGGTTTGAAGTCGATGCAGATTATCGATAAAGAGGTCATCGCCTCATGGCTTCCATCAGACCGGAGATTCAAAAGATACAAAATGAAAGATGAGGGATATGTAATAAAAAACTCATTGCCTGACAGATGTGCAAGACTTTGGTTTAATCCGGTTATCACCTGGGACGGGAAAGTTGTTCCATGTTGTTTTGATAAAAATGCAGAATATATAATGGGGGATCTTAACTACGATTCATTCAGAGAGATCTGGAATGGACCTAAATACAGAATTTTCAGAGAAAGTATCCTGTCGGGTCGCAAAACGATAGAAATATGCAGGAATTGTACCTCAGGGCTAAAAGGAGTCAGGTATTAAGAACTAAACCGTCATAACATCCTTTTCTTTGGATGCCATTACCTTATCAATTTTTGTATTATATGAATGTGTCATCTCCTGTACTATATCGGTAGCTTCTTTTTCAAGATCTTCCGGCAACCCATCTTTAAGCAATTGTTTCAATTCATCGTTTGCCCATTTCCTTGCAGTACGGATACTGATCTTGGCAGTTTCGCCTTCGTTTCTGACCTGTTTAACAAGCTGATGTCTTCTTTCTTCCGTCAGGGGAGGTATATTTATTCGTATAACTTCACCGTTGTTAACCGGTGTGAGTCCGATGTTTGCTGCCATAATTGCTTTTTCAATTGTTCCAAGCATATTTTTTTCCCATGGTTGTATCAGAATAGTTTTGGGATCGGGAGTATTAATATTGGAAACCTGGGTCAAAGGTGAATTAACTCCATAATAGTCAACTGTAATGCCATCGAGAAGAGCAGGGTTTGATCTTCCGGCACGAAGACGGGCAAGTTCATGTTCGAGATGCTCAAGGGCCTTTTCCATTCTTTCCCTGGTCTCATCAGTTATAAGTTCAGTTTCTTCGTTCATATGGTTCAGGTTAGAGAGTTGTACAACAAAAATAGTAAAATAGACGGAATATCAATAGTCTAATCAATTGCTGACCACGGTCCCTATCTTTTCTCCATCTATCAATTTATTGAGATTTCCGGGTTTATTCATATCGAAGACTACAAGTGGCATATTGTTTTCTCTGCACATTGTAAATGCAGTTGAATCCATTACCTTGAGTCTTCTGTTAATCACTTCTTCAAACGTAATTTTGTCAAATTTTTCTGCATCGGGCTCTTTTTCAGGATCGGAGGTATATACACCATCCACTCTTGTACCCTTAAGAAGGACGTCTGCTCCGATCTCAACAGCCCTCAGGGCTGCAGCTGTATCAGATGTAAAGAATGGATTTCCGGTGCCTCCGGAAAGAATGCATACTGTATTGTTTTTCATTGCCTCCAGAACCCTGTCCCTGTTGTACAGTTCTCCCACTGGTTCCATCCTTATGGAAGTGAATACCTTAGCTTTGGCACCCAGTCTGCTGATGGCACTTTCGAGAGCAAGGCTGTTGATTATTGTTGCCAGCATACCCATCTGATCGCCTTTTAATCTGTCAAATCCTGATTCCGTTCCATTCAGACCACGAAAAATATTTCCGCCCCCAACGACTAAAGCGACTTCACAACCTTTATTTAAGACATCAATTACCTGTTTGGCATATTCATTTAAAACAGTATCACTGATTCCATAGTTGACCGTCCCTGAAAGTGATTCTCCGCTTAGTTTGAGCAGAATTCTGGAATATCTCATAGTATTTAAAGGTTAAAGTTAATTCGTCTGTTTCCCGATGGTTCTTTATATGAAAGGAATCAGAACAACGAATTTAATAAAACTGAGTGGAATTAATTAAGTTTTATCAAATTTCCAGGGCTGTTAATTGTTTTTCCGTTATTTTTAATCCTGTTTCTATTCAAAATCTGAAATGTAGTATACTTATTTTTTGAGTTATCTTGTTTTGAAAATCCTGTCAGAAGGAGATAATAATGAATGAGAAGTATTATCTTAGAAACGATTTTACTGAACCAAACCTTTTAAATATACATCTATGGCAGAACGAACAATCAAACAAAACAAAGCCCTTGTAGTGGTAATAGCTACTGTGGCAGCAACCGGAGGCTTACTTTTCGGTTTTGATACAGGCGTAATTTCAGGAGCAATCCCGTTTTTTCAAAAAACCTTTGGAATAGCTGATAACTGGATAGAAATAATTACCACGGCCGGATTAGTCGGCGCAGTTATTGGTGCCATGTTCAGTGGTAGAATAGCTGACATTTTAGGACGGAAAAAAGTTATTTTAGCCTCAGCCATTATTTTCTCAATCGGAGCAGTATGGTCAGGCGCTTCACAAAGTGCATTGATGCTGGTGTTTGCCCGTTTCTTTCTTGGTATTGCAATTGGTGTTTCCTCATTCTCTGTACCACTGTACATTGCCGAGATATCACCGACAAAAAGCCGTGGAACTTTAGTATCTATGTTTCAATTGCTGATCACTATCGGGATAATGGTTTCCTATTTAAGTGACTCTGCATTTGCTGTACCGGATACAGATCCTGCATTCACAACATGCTGGAGAGCAATGTTTTATGTTGGAGTGATTCCAGCACTGATCATGTTCACAGGGATGATCTTTCTTCCTGAAACACCTCGTTGGTTGATTAGCAAAGGCCACGAGGACAAATGTCGCGAGGTATTGGAAAAAGTTGAAGAACCTGCTCTGGTAGAGGAAGTTATCACAAGAATGAAATCAGATCTCGACGCTGATAAGAAAAACAAAGTAAACTGGACCATGATTTTTAAGAAATGGCTGAGAGTACCGCTAATTATTGCTATAGGTATTATGTTCGTTCAGCAGTTTACCGGAATAAATACAATTATATATTATAGTCCTAAAATATTTCTGATGTCTGGCTTCGCCGATGCAAAGGCTGCTGTTTGGGCTTCGGTAAGTGTGGGTGTTGTGAATGTGGCATTTACTATTCTGTCACTTTTTATGATTGACAGGCTTGGCCGTAGAAAGCTCTATTTTATTGGATTATCCGGAATGGTGGTTGCACTGATAGCCATGGGAACATGTTTCGCACTTCAGGCAACATTGGGTGATTCGATTAAATGGGTTACAATATCTCTGGTTTGGATATATATTGCATTCTTTGCAATCAGTCTTGGTCCATTGGGCTGGTTAATAATATCAGAGGTATTCCCATTAAGCGTCAGAGGTATCGGTTCAAGTATTGGTGCCCTGTCAAACTGGTTATTTAATGGTGTTGTTGCATTTACTTTTTTCAAAATAGTAAAGGGGTTAACCATGCCTGGTACTGCAATTACACTCAAAGGACAAGATCTTGGCAATCCGGCAGGTGCGTTCTATTTATATGCACTTGTAGGGATTCTTGGAATAATATGGGGCTACTTCTTCATCCCTGAAACCAAAAATATTACACTCGAGAAAATTGAACAGCATTGGAGGGAAGGAAAGCTTCCGCGTGATCTGAAACAATAAAAAAAAAGTGGCACCCTGAGGCGCCACAACATATTGAAATATGAACCTACGTATCACAAATTAAGTGTGAATCGTTTGAATTCTGTTACTGTAAGATCTTTATTTACAGACTGAAGATACTGTCTGATTGTCATCTTGTTATCTTTCACAAAATCCTGATTAAGCAGAGTACTTTCCTTAAAGAACTTAGAGAGTTTCCCCTGCGCAATTTTCTCAAGCATCTCTTCAGGTTTCCCATCACGTCTTGCCTGTTCTTTCCCAATTTCAATTTCCTGGGCAATAACAACATCAGAAACAAAATTCTTGTCAATTGCAACCGGGTTCATTGCAGCAACCTGCATGGCAACATCTTTATAAACCTGAACATCAATTCCTGATTTTGAGAAACCAACAAGAGTGGCCAGTTTGTTTCCCGGGTGGATATATGCCTGAACATGAGCTGCATCGATTTTTTCATAATATGAAAGATCAAGCTTCTCACCAATAATTCCAACGTATTCTACAACCTTGTCTCCAACTTTGCCACCATCCATCGGAAGTGATTTGAGTTCGTCGAGATTTGCAGGCTTCTTTGTAACTGCAAGGTCAAGTATTTTGTTTGCAAGAGCCATGAAGTCTGCATTCTTTGCAACAAAGTCAGTTTCGCTGTTGAGGACGATCATTGCGCCTGTCTTTCCATCAGCAGATACTTTTGACAAGACAACACCTTCAGAGGCCTCTTTATCGGCACGTTTGTTGGCAACTGCCTGTCCTTTCTTACGAATTATTTCAATTGCTTTATCAAAATTGCCATCGGATTCTTGAAGGGCCTTTTTACAGTCCATCATCCCTGCTAAAGTAACTCTTCTTAATTTAGCGACATCAGCAGCATTTATAGCAGCCATAAGTAATATCTTTATAAGTTACAATTATTATTTTCTACAATTCTTCTTCAGTCTCGTCAATCACCTTAACGATATTTTCATCTTCATCTGAATCGTCAGTAACATCGTCATCAGCTTCAACTTCTTCCTCTTCTTCAACGATAGCTTCGATAATAGCGGCAGGAATATCTTTAGTTTCAAGCTCTCTACGTATTACTTTTTTGTCTTTCAGCTGAGGCTCTTTGTCTTTTTCAATTTTTCTTTCATTAAGACCTTCTTCAATTGCCTGGCAAAGAATTCCGATTATTAATGAAATCGACTTCGAAGCATCATCATTCGCCGGAATCGGGAATTCAATGTCGGAGGGGTCTGAATTGGTATCAACCATAGCAAAAACCGGAATTCCGAGTCTTTTTGCTTCTCTGACAGCAATATGTTCTTTTGTAACATCCACGATAAAAAGAGCTGATGGAAGTCTGGTAAGATCGATTATACTTCCGAGAGTTTTTTCAAGTTTGGCTCTCTGACGTGTGACCTGCAGTCTCTCGCGTTTTGAAAGATTTAAAAAGGTACCGTCTGTAGCCATTTTGTCGATTGATGACATTTTTTTAACTGCCTTACGGATAGTAGGGAAGTTGGTAAGCATACCACCGGGCCAACGTTCTGTTACATAAGGCATATTAACTGCTTTTACTTTTTCGGCTACAATCTCTTTTGCCTGTTTTTTTGTCGCTACGAAAAGTACTTTCTTACCCGATTTGGCAATATGTTTCATTGCTGAAGCTGCCTCATCAATTTTTACTACTGTTTTTTCAAGGTCAATAATGTGAATACCGTTACGCTCCATAAATATATAAGGAGCCATAGCCGGATTCCATTTTCTTTTAAGGTG
>PLLX01000178.1:25354-25488 GCA_003141415.1 Bacteroidales bacterium | reverse complement strand
GCAAAAGAGTGCCAGTCCTGGTTGGAGACACAGTTTATGCTGGCAATTACAGGTATGTCGACGGATTCTTTTGCCTCATTAAGGAAATAAAGATATTTTCCAAGTGTGTTCCGTTTGGCAAAATCATAGATATA
>PLLX01000178.1:0-25274 GCA_003141415.1 Bacteroidales bacterium | reverse complement strand
AGGTTGTCTGCAAGTTTTCCATAAATGGATATATAAATTATTCAGATTTTAAGTAAATATTTCAAAGTTAACAATTCGAAAATAATAGAGAAATAATAAACTGGTACATCATTTAAAACTTTATTACCACTAAGGAACACAAAGGTNNTAAGGTTCACAAAGGGTTTTAAAAAAGAATTCGCAAAAAGCTGTTAAAAAGGTAAATACTTAACTTATTAAAGAAATCCGATAATCATAATAAATAAATATCTTAGTAAAATAATTATTAAATCCGGTAATTAAGTTCAAGGTCGCTTGAAAATCAATTTNNCGCTCCCCTTGGGGCCGGGGTAATCGAAGAAAATCAATAATTGATTTATGAAGAAAACTCTTGTTTTATCACTCCTTCTTCTGATTGTTACAGAAATATATGCTGTAATCAATCCTTTTGCAAAGTGGACCAAAACCCAGCTGGTCCTCTGTAACGGAATTGTGAGTAGAACCATTAAATTGCCATCAGAAGATAGCAGGTTTCTTACAGTTTCTTACAAACCAGTGAATGGGGATTTTAATTCTTTTTCTGATACATGTACCGATTTTCAGTTTGAGGTTAACGATATTATATATTCAGGAAGAGGACATTGGGCGCTGGCTAATATACAGGTGATCACAGGTGACAATGAAGGCAGCGGAGCAGCAGTCAAACTCATCAGTCAGGACAAGAAAATAGAACTGACCCTGAAGTTTTTAATGTATCCTAACTCACCTGCCATCCGCAAAAGTCTCGTTGTTAAAAATTTATCCGACAAAATTGTTAAACTGGAATCAGTTGATGTGGAAAAGTTTGAAGTTCCGGGTTATTATCCTGTTACCTATAGTTGGATTTATCACGATTATGGAAGGAGACGATATATTGGTCCATATGATGGTGGCAAGCAGGATGCCCTGATCATTGTTCATGACATGAACCGGGAACAGGGTATTGTTCTAGGTAATGAAGCAACTGGTGTAATGAAGCATACTTCAGTGTTCTATGAGGCTCAGGATATCTGTATTGGCCTGACCCATAAAAACTCTCTGTTCCCATTTCGTAAATGGATTGAAAAAGGCGAGTCGTTTGAGTCACCGCAGGTTTTTACAATGGTATATAATCATCAGAAAACTCCTGATGAGATATTTAATATTGCTGTTCCTGATTTTGTTCGGAAATATATGGGAATAAGGCTCTCTGAGCTCAAGGAGAAACCGACATTTGTATATAACACCTGGGAGCCTTTTTATAAAAACATAAATGAGAAACTTGTAATGGAATTGGCCAAAGCTGCTGCGGATGCAGGTATGAAGGAATTTATCATTGATGATGGCTGGCAGGACAGTTACGGAGACTGGGGAATCGATATGAAAAAATTCCCTAACGGACTTAAACCTGTATTTGATTATATTAAATCACTGGGTATGAAGCCAGGGTTGTGGGTTAGCATAGGGAGTGCCAGTCCTGAGAGCAAAGTATACAAAGCACATCCCGAATGGTTTGTGCTTGATAAGAATGGCAAGCCGACATCATTGCATGCGCCCGATGACAAAGAAAAATTCACAGCTTGTTTTGGAACAGGGTGGTATGACTATATTAAGGGTATATTGCTTAAACTTTCGGTTGATTACGGGCTGGAATATTTCAAGCTTGATTTTGCTGTAGTAACAAGCGCTTATACTTATGATCATACACAATCGGGATGTTATTCATCTAATCATCCGGGTCACAGAGATCATAATGAGTCGCTGTACACAAATTATGAACGACTATGGCAGCTTTTTGATGAACTCCATTCAGCAAAACCTGAACTTTTTATTGATTGTACTTTTGAAACGATGGGAGGGACCCAATTAATTGACTACGCACTTGTGAAACATGCGGAAGGTGACTGGCTTTCAAATTTCGAAGGTACTGCCGGTGAGAAGACAGATATCAGGATCCGTAATATGGCATGGTGGCGTTCACCTGCAATACCTGCAACATCACTAGCGATCGGAAATCCACAAATGCAGGATATTGACTGGGAGACCCACATAAAATCGATTGCCGGAGCTTTGCCGATTATGTTAGGTGATCCAAGGAAACTGTCAGAGACAGATCTGAAGAACTACCGTGGATATGCCGACTGGCTCCAGCAGATGGAAAGTAAATATGGCATTATGAGTTTTCGCCAGGATTTACCCGGGTTTGGAGAACCGATGGAAGGAATGTGGGATGGATTCCAGAGAATAAATACTGAATCAAAGAACGGTGGCATCATTGGTATTTTCAGACATGGATCTGTTGAAACAAACAGAATTGTTACAGTTAAATATCTCGACCCGGAGAAAACATACGAGGTGAAAGCTATGACTGGAAATGTTGTATCCACATTAACCGGAAAGGAGTTACGGGAAAAGGGATTTTCTGTAGATCTGGAAAGGTTATATTCCGGAGATCTTTTTGAGATATGTGTAAAATAAAGAACATATGCTATCATGAAACACTCATTAGTATTTTTTCTAGCTATCATTTTAAGTGCGCAGTTTGCGCACTCGCAACAGCCACGAACCGTAATAAACCTTAACGGAACTTGGGAATTCGATCAGACTACAACTGCTTTTCCTCCTGAAAAATTCACAAGAAATATTCCGGTACCTGGATTAGTTCATCTAGCTGAACCTAAGATAATTGAATATGATAAATTCTTCAAGCGTCCCGACAAACCGGAATCTAAAGAGCAATTCAATCTTTATAATCTCGACTATACGCCTCGCTACAGCTGGTACCGGAAAAAAGTCTTCATTCCGAAAGAGCTTGAAAACAAAGCGGGGATGATTACTATAAAGAAAAGTCAGTATGTGACCCAGGTATATTTAAATGGGATGGATCTGGGCACCTCTATGGCTTGTTATACTCCAATCGAATTCCCTGTTAATAAGGCGATTAAATTTGGTACCGATAATGAAATCCTGATTAAGGTCGGTGAGAGAATATGGTTACCGGCTGAAGCAGCAGGCGGAACGGATAAGGAGAAAGAGCATTATCTGCCCGGGATTTGGGATGATGTATTTCTTTCGTTCACGGGTGACATCAGAATAAACAGACTTCTTGTTCTCCCTTCGGTTGCCAATAAGAAACTTACCATAAAGACACAGGTCAGGAGCTTAATCCCTGCTCAGATTTTTTATGGTGATCCAATGCAGGATTCAATAAATCTTGAGGTGGTGATTAAAGAAAAGATCTCAGGCAAATCCGTAGCAACGGCACAGGGTCGATTCTCTGCAAAGAGAGATAATCTGAGTGAGATGACACTTGAAATTCCTTTATCAGATTTTATATCATGGACACCGGAGAAACCATTTCTTTATATTGCCATGGCAAGACTCATAAGCGGGAAAGGTATCTCTGATGAACTTAGCCATCAGTTTGGTATGAGGGATTTTACAACGAAAGGGAAGTTCTTCTACCTGAACGGAGAAAAGTATTTTCTGAGAGGTACAAATATCACATTACAACGGTTTTTTGAAGATCCCGACTGCGGGAACCTGGTTTGGGATAAAGAATGGGTAAAAAAACTCCTGGTCAGTTATCCAAAGCAGCTTAACTGGAACGCAATGCGTATATGCGTGGGAATTGTGCCGGATTTCTGGTATGATATTGCTGATGAAAATGGTTTGTTATTGCAGAATGAATGGCTCTACTGGCAGAATCACGGATGGGACGATGAAATCAGGAAAGAATATACCGACTGGGTATGGACCGATGGAAATCATCCAAGTATTGCAATATGGGATGCCATAAATGAGAATACCGATATATTTATAGGAAACACTCTCATTCCCGAACTGAAGAAACTCGATCCGTCACGAGTCTGGGATGCCGGGTACATGAGAGAAGGACTTATGAATTCAGATGAAATGGATGAACCTCATCCATACGAAGGTCGTATTATAAGTAACGAAAAAGGCTCAGAGAAGACATCCTATCCCATTGGTAATCTTGATTATAAACCACAAGCACTCAAAATGATCCGCGAGGCAGGTGTTCCTCAGCTTGCAAATGAATATGGATGGATTTGGCTCTGGCGCAATGGTCTTCCAAGTAAGCTTACCGTAGATGTTTATAATTATTATCTGGGACCCAATTCCACACCATCGAAAAACCGGGAATTTCAGGCTTATGATCTTCAACTCGAAACTGAGTGGCTTCGAAGTGAACCAAATATAGCAGGTGTATTGGCATTCTGTTATCTTGCCAATAACTATGGCTATACAGGCGACTGGTTTACAGACAACATAAAAGATCTGAAACCTGCTCCGACACTTCAATGGTTTGTTAATGCTTTTGCTCCTTCAGCAATATTCATTAACTTAACAGATGAGCGGTATGTAAAACAGGCAGTTCCTCATAAGCCGGGGGAAAAACTATCATTTAAACTTACAAAAATCAACGATTTGTCCGGTAATGTACCTGGAAAGGTAACCTTAAGTATTCTCAACAGTGAAGGGAAAGCTGTCTCAACAAAAATCATATCTGTCGTTCTCTCTCCTTTCGACCGTTCGTCTATTCCGGCAGAGATGTCATTACCGGCTAAATCGGGCGGTTATTTGCTTTTAGCAGAGTTTATAGCTGACGGCAGTGAAAAACCAGTTATTTCCAGGCGCTTTATCAAAGTTGGTAAACTTCCTGAGTATAAGTATTATGAATTGCAACCGGTTAATTTGAAGTAATTTATCATGTTCAAAAATTTTAAAAATGAAAAGATTAAGATTTTGTTTACTGAGCCTGATAGTCTTTAATTTCTATGTTCTTTCTGCAAGAGAATTCCATGTTTCAGTAAAAGGGAATGATTCCAGTGATGGTTCTTCCTTAAAACCATTTAAAACTATTGGGATAGCTGTTCAGCATGCCTTTGCAGGTGACACAATTACTGTTCATGGGGGCACCTATCGGGAATGGGTTAATCCTTTAAGGGGAGGAGAGAGCGATGTAAAAAGAATTGTTTACCGGGCTGCCTCAGGTGAAAAAGCTGAGATAAAAGGGTCGGAGATAATTACGGGATGGAAAAAGGTGAAAGATGGCGTCTGGAAAGCAGTTATCCCCAACTCACTTTTTGGCGATTATAATCCATACCAGGATTCAGTTTTCGGTGACTGGTTTTACAGAATGGGAAGGATACATCATACCGGGGAGGTTTTTCTGAACGGCAAATCACTTTATGAGAAAGAGACATTAGATAAGGTGCTCAATCCAATTCCCGACACAAAAATAAAAGATACTGAGGGATCAACCTATACCTGGTACTGTGAAAGCGATCAGAACAATACAACCATCTGGGCGAATTTTCAGAAATTCAATCCGAATAAAGAACTTGCAGAGATTACAGCCAGGAGAACCTGCTTTTATCCGGAGAAGCCGGGTATCAATTATATTACAATCAGCGGATTCCACATAAGTCAGGCTGCAACACAATGGGCGGCTCCTACAGCGGAACAGATCGGAATGATCGCAACACACTGGAACAAGGGTTGGATAATAGAGAATAATGTAATAAGCGACTCCAAATGTTCAGGGATAACTCTTGGAAAGGAACGGGGAACGGGGCATAATGTCTGGTCTGCAGATCAGAGCATTGATGGTTCGATTCACTATATTGAGGTAACATTCAGAGTATTAAGAAATGGATGGGATAAAGATCATATTGGTTCACATATTGTAAGGAACAACACTATTTTTAATTGTGAACAGACGGGTATCTGCGGAAGTATGGGGGCTGCATTCAGCACTATTGAAAATAATCACATCTATAATATCTGGACAAAACGGCAATTTGATGGTGCGGAAATAGCCGGCATTAAGTTTCATGCCGCAATTGATGCAACTATAAGGAAAAACCGGATTCATGATTGCGGCCGGGGTTTATGGTTTGACTGGATGACTCAGGGTACCCGTATATCCTCGAACCTATTATATAATAATGATCTGGAAGATCTTTTTTTCGAAGTGGATCATGGTCCTTTTCTGGTTGACAATAATATCATGCTGTCACATTCGTCACTCAGAACCCAGTCGGAGGGTGGGGCATATGTTCATAATCTTATTGCGGGAACGGTATACATGTGGAGTGAACCTAACCGTTTTACACCATATTTCCTTCCTCACTCAACAGAGGTTACAGGACTTTCCACAATCTATTCGGGTGATGACAGGTATTATAATAATATATTTATTGGAAATGGAGAAAAACAAGACAACAAATCAATACATAAATATGGTCTTGAAGAGTATAATAAGGCAGTATTACCGGTATGGATGAGCGGTAATATTTTTTATAACGGAGCCAAACCATGTGATAAGGAAAAAGACAATCTTGAATCTTCAGGATATAATCCCGAAGTTAAACTGGTTGAAAAGGGCGATAATGTATTTCTGCAATTTGGCTTCAATCAGAAGTTTTATGGTCTGAAAGGCGATTTTATTACCACTGAGTTTTTAGGTAAAGCTAAGGTGCCGAAGGCAATGTTTGAAAACCCCGATGGCACGCCAGTAAAGATAGATGAAGATTATTTTGGCCATTTGCGTTCTGGTGAAAATGCTGTTCCAGGTCCCTTCGTTGATTTGGAAAAAGGGAGTGTGAACTTAAAAGTCTGGTAGCATAGAAGAAGCAGTAAGGATTCCGGTTACAAAAACATTGTCAATAACGTGTAAAAAGATTAATATTGCCGCTGATCCTATTTAGATGGTTGTTTTTATATTGAATTACAGGAAATAATATATGGCATTTTTTCAAACACTTTTCGATTGGTATATGGCCAATCTGAATTATTTTACAATTGCCCTGCTGATGTTGATTGAAAGTACCTTTCTCCCCCTACCATCCGAGGTTGTGATTCCTTTTGCTGCTTACAAGGCAGGACAAGGAGAATTGAATGTTTTTATTGTAGTTATCTCCGGTACAATAGGAGCTCTTTCCGGTTCGTTAATAAATTATACTCTTGCATATTATCTTGGACGTCCTATCGTATACAAATTTGCCGGTTCAAGACTAGGCAAGATGTTCCTTTTATCGGAAGAAAAAGTTATGCATGCTGAGGAATATTTTGTCAGGAATGGGAAAGCATCCACATTTATTGGCCGTCTGGTTCCCGGCATCCGTCACCTTATTTCGATTCCGGCAGGATTAGCTAAAATGAGTCTCCGCGATTTTATGCTGTATACATTTATTGGAGCAGGGATGTGGAATATTATACTCGCGATAATAGGGTATTATTTATATGCTATAAGGGAACAGATATTCCCGTATGTAGGGCATATTCTTCTTGGTGTCGGAGTGATATTTATTGTTTACCTTATAATAAAAGCAAGGAAGAATGGGAAAAAATCCTGATTCAAGTTCAATTTGGTTTATTTGTGTTACCTGCGAATGGAGATAAATTAAATTTTTGATATTCGATTAATAAAAATCACAGCTTTTTATAATTCTTCAACAGAGATTCAGTAATATACCATATTAAATCTCTTAGACAGAAATCAAGAAAGAATCTCATCTTAAAACCGTAAAGATAAGCAGCTTAATCCCCCATCGATCTTCCTGAACTCAGAAACATCCAGAGAAATAGTTTCATATCCTGCCATTTCAATTTTTCTTCTTGTTTTTGGAAAACCATAAGGAACAAGTACTTTCCCATTTATCCACAACGAGTTTGCAGCATAACTTTCATCTTCATCTATCGGAATCCTGTTAAAACTTTCAAATTCCTTGATTTTTATGAATTCACCACAAACGAGAATATTATTGTTTTCGAGATAAGAGACCCCGGATTTCAGATGAAGCATTTTTTTGCATGCTGTTCAAGTGCCAGGGAATAAACAGGCTTACCCAGGCGGGAAGATGTAATTCCATCGATAATTGCGGGACATGGACTGCACACAATTGCATTTCTGAACATTGGCCTGGTCTGATAATTTTTGTAATCCGTTTATTTTACGCGTAGGTTCTTTGCTGTTTCATAAAGAATTTTGTCCTCCTCACTTACAGGATTGATTTCGAGATAATGAGAAGTGGGCCTGTTATCTTCATCAACATGAATGAAAGTAACAAAGCCTTCGACTAACGGTTTTTCAGTTCCATTTTTTTCAACATGGATATATGAAGTAATACTTGATCTGCCTGTAAACACAACTTTTGATGAAAATTTAAGAATATCGCCCGATTTTGCAGGTTTGGTAAAGAACATCCCATGTATCTTGAGGCAAACAACATTTTGCGGATTCAATAATGATGCAGCAGCAATAAAACCTGATTCAACAAACCATTCAGTTGTTCGACCGGCAAAAAGTGTTCCATGATGGTTTAGGTCTTCGCTTTTAACAAGTCTCATCGTCACCATACATTGCGGACAAATAAATTTTGTTTCCATTTGACTTTTTTCCAAATGTACTGATTTTCAAATGGAAATGATGACTTGTATCAGTTCAGGTTATGGATAATAATCTTTATTCCTCTTCTGTGTATCTGTGTCTTCTCTGGTAACTCTGTGTCAGTTCTTATTTTATTAGTTACTCAGAGATCCGCATAGTAGTCATAGAGAACCACAGAGTGATTCTGCGTCGTTATGCGTAATCTGCGGGAAAAATTTTGAAATTATAATTTGAATTATTATTCTGTTTGATCCCTCTGAACTATTTCTGGTGAAAATGCTGGTAGGCAGACAGCTATATATTCGGCTCCTCCTTCAAAAGGGGTACTGTATCGAACCCATTCATCTTTTTCAGTCATGATTCCCTGACCTTCAGAAACTTCGAATTCTTCATTTTTTGAGGTAATCCTGAGTTTACCTTTCAGTACAACTGTATACTCATTGAATTTGGGAGATTGGCCAGGCTCCACCCAACCCTCAGGGCTTTTCATATAGGCAATACTGACTTCAGATGTTTTGCTGTTTATGTGACCGAAAAATTCCTTTATGATTTTTTCTTTGTTGCCCGCAGCTTTTATTATTGATGGTGAGTTAATGAATTGTGCCATAGTGGTATAAATAAAAAAATATCAATCTTCAAGATAACCAAATTTACCGTTATTATAATCTTCATATGCTTGTTTTATTTCTGCTTGCGTATTCATTACAAAAGGTCCGTATGATGCAATTGGTTCATGAATTGGTTCACCGCTGAGAACAAGTACCACACTTTGCGCGACTGCTTCAATTGCTATATCTTCTCCATCGTGTCCGAAAAAAATAAAATGATTTTCAGGGGCAGTTTTTGAATTATTGATTTTGACCTCACCTTCAATCACAAGCATTCCTGTATTAAAATTTTTATTAAATCTGAAACAGGCTTTGGCACCCTGTATAAGCTTTGCATTAAAGAGGTTAACCGGGGAGAAGGTAAATGCAGGTCCTTTAGCACCATTATATTCACCTGCAATTAGGTCAAGGCTGCTTTTCCCATCATCCAGCAGAACCTTCTTAATATCCTTATTCTCAATTGCCTGATATTTTACAGGTGTCATTTTAAATTTTGCTGGAAGATTTACCCATAATTGAACCATCTGAAACATCCCGCCTTTTCTGCTGAATTCCTTTTCATGAAACTCTTTGTGAAGGACTCCGGCACCGGCAGTCATCCATTGTACATCGCCCTCGCCTATAACACCGCTGTTCCCGAAACTGTCATGATGTGCAACCTTCCCGTGATATGCAATGGTAACAGTTTCAAAGCCTCTGTGCGGATGAACTCCAACACCCCTGGGTGTATCTGAAGGAGGAACCAGCCATTTTGAACCGTAATCCAGAAGGAAAAACGGACTCATTCCTACCAGACCTATTTTTGGTTGTGAAGGGAAAAAATTATGGACTCTGAAACCATCTCCTACCATGTGAAAATGAGGTGGCGGTAAAATTGCCTCTATCGATTTTAAATTATTATTCATAAAGATCTTTAACTATATAACAAATAGTTGAGTAAATAGTTGAACTCAAATTGTTCAGGTGACTAAACGGATTTTGATATGCAGGTATTATTTATTTCGTTGTTAAACTAAAAATATGTATGGGTCCAAGAAGTCCTGATGGCAATAATGGGGAATCTGCTTTATAAAAAGCCTGGGTTGTATATGTAATTTTTGTTTTAGTATCAGGCTGCTGATCGCCAATAAGCCTGTTTACCCAAAGATTGGTAATCCTGATCTCTATATTATTTGAACCTGGTTTCATCGCATCAGTAACATCAATCCTGAATGGCTTTCTCCAGACAATTCCCAGCGACTTTCCGTTAACCAGGACTTCAGCAAGGTTTTTAACATCTCCCAGATCCATCCATAGTTCTTCACCACTCTTAAACCATTTATCAGGTGCCTGAATAGTCCTGGTATAACTCCCGGTACCTGAGAAATATTTTATTCCAGTATTTGTATTGATACTCCATGAAGTCAGCGTATCGAAAGTACTTTGCGCGGGAGCTCCGCGATTCGGCTGGAAGCTTACTTTCCAGTTACCCTTAACTGTAAAAAGTTGTTTTTCAGTTTTTTGAGGCATAGTCCATGAAGAAGTAGTGGTCTTTTTATTGAAGACGACAAATATGGCATCGTAAGGGTTCATACGAATTGGAACTTTGGTGCGCCCATCTATGATAGTATAAGAGACCTCCTCAATTTTACCTGTCTCCGGATACCAAACCTCTGCTGCTTTACCCTCTTCTCTGAAAATGGCTTCCAGGTTTATAACGCTGTCTATCCGGTTATTGACCCAGTATATATCTGTGTCGGGCAATCTCCGATGAACAAACAATAGTTTTGAATTATCTTTAAAGGAATTATGTTCAAAATCGGGTTTTATCAGCAAAGCAGAAAGCACTTCAGACAATGTCATCCCGGAATAAACTCTTCCTTTGCCGACTTTATTTTCACCTTTAATATTGGCCCAAAGTTGATTTACTACCGCCTGGAATTTCCCCTGATCATCGCTTAAGCTGGGTGAATCAGTTGGTTTAAGTCCCAGAACAATTGCGCCGTCTTCTACCATTTTAAGAATTTTTAGCAGGACCGGCAACGACATATGCTGACTGTTTGGATCGAGAACCAGCACATGGTAACTCATGCCACCTGGTGTTACAATCTCTCCATTTCTTACAGATAATACATTCAGGAGAGCATCGGCATTTACAAAATCATAATTATATCCATCAGGTATGTCCGGCAGTTTGTCACCGAACAAAGAGGTGATATTATTGTCTTCACCATAATAATAAATTATGTCTGCGACAAATTTCCCCTGCTGGAGCATGAAAGAGCTGCGGGATAGATAAGTAGTCCATGGCTTTGCCTGCTCTGCCCATGTTTCGTGTCTGGTAAACCATTGACCAAAAGGTCCGAGACCCAGGCCCGGAATCTTATCATCAGAAGGCTGATGAACAGAGGTGTGGATAACAAACCTGTTAAGTCCGCTGGCAAGTTCCATATCGGCTGTTGGCTTCAGCCGCTCAGGAGAAAAGGCCCAGGTGTTTCCGATGGCCGTAAGAGATTCAGCTGCAACCAGGTTCTGACCATATATATGTGATACTGAGGCTGATTCCCGTATATCTGCCTTATAGCTGGTTGCTTCACCACCTATAGTATTTGGGGTCCACATTGCAGACATCGGTATATCTGCAGATCGTTTTACTTCCATTCCATCAGCAATTAAGGCACGTCCACTCTCATGAGATTCTGAATAACGTTTCATCCCGCGTTGATGCAAAAGTATTGTCAATTGATCGTAATGATTTTCGGCAACCAACTCACTCAGTGTTTTGCGGAAATCCCACAAAAATTGCTCACTTTTTTCGGAACTTTTTACAATATGTCCGGTCAATGCCGGCATCCATGGGATCATACTGTATCCACGGCGTTTTAAAAATTCTTCCATCATATTATTTGTCCAGTTCTCTGCACCCGCCTCCCAGCTATCGGTAACCATATATTGAAGTCCGCCTCTGTTTCCCATCAATCCATTTGTAGCATCCTTATATTGGTCAAGATAGTTTTCAAAATATGCTTTAACCGCCTTAGGATTTAGTTTGTCAACTTCTAATCCGGTAGCTTCAGGTGAAGCGGGATGGTTTTCTTTTCCGGTTAACGAATAACCAAAACGCAAAATATTCCAGTTTCCAGAAGGTGGTATCCAATTCAAAGTGCCGTCTTCATTCATTTTACCAGTTAAATCAATAACATCGGTTTCTGCTATTGTATCAGATGATGCTGGCTTTTTCTGAGAAGCCAGATCTGTTCCCATTGCAAATGCAGCTTTTTCCTCAAACCTGTTTATTCTTGTTGAAGTGTGTAACACAATTTCTGCAATATTAGTTCCTGCCGGAGGTTTAGAAGCTTCAGGGTTCCCTCCAAACATAGCGCCGAAACCAGGAAGTGCTGGCAGATTTTTAAATGTAATGCGGAAATACTTTGATGTGGTTTCAGGAATAGTCATGGTTTGTTCCACTATTTCTCCTGCCGGTATATAATCAACCTTCCGAAAATGTTCTCCATCATCACTTACTTCCAGGCTTCTTGTATCATTAAATTCCCCATACAAACCGAATGGTCCTTTATCACCGCCACCCACAATTGTAATGGCTTTAATCATCTGAGGTTTTTCAAAAGTGAATTGAATCCATGCAAAGCCATGCACAGTATCAGAGGGAAGTGAATTAGTGGTGGCAATATCTCCATCGGTCAGTTGTTCAAGGGTAAATTTGCCTGAACTTGATGAGACTGTTGGTTTTAATATGCTCATGGGAATATCTGTATCCGGTATTTTGTATGCAACTACAGCAATATCCTGATAAAACTCTTGTGGTACATCTACGGGGCCAAAACTCATTTCTTTTGCTAAGGGTAAATTCTGAAAAACCCCTGTTACGGAGGGTGGTTTTTTTAGCCTGCCTGTAAAAGCAGTTCCTCCCTCAACTGATGTTTCACTCCACACTATTTTTTTCATTCCATCCGCAAGGGATACCCAGGGTCCGCCACTTTCACTCCAGCCGGGAGACCCTGCTATTGCCATCTCAAGATGCAATGAATCAGCCAGTTTTGCAGTAAAATGAAATGCATCCTTCCAATCAGGAGTCATATAAGTTAAACGTTTCTCCACTATCTGGGGTGTTCCGAGTGCGGCATCAAAGTTCATGAACCCCCCAATACCTACACGTTTCATCCATGAAAGATCTTTAGCTATACCATCCTTGGTAATGTTACCATTCATCCAATGCCACCAGACCCTGGGTTTTGAAGAGTTAGGTGGCGTGATGAAACCTTTCATTAATGTATCTCTGCTATTTTGCGAATAGCTGCAGGAGCAAAATAATACCAGAAGTATTACCGTTAAAATTTTTGAGTTATTTTTCATGTGTTTTAGTTAAGATGAATGAGCACAATCAGGTCTTTTTATCATTATTTACAGCCAATCGGACATGCAGCAATACAAATACCGCAAATACGGGCATTCATTCCGAGTCTGATCCTTCCAAATTCGGCACATTGATTACGGCATTTCCATGGATTATAGAACTCTTCCCTGTCAACCGTTATATCCCAGAGCTTTCCGGTAGCTGCCTTTGCCGGACAAATATCTACACAGATGGAGCAATTTCCGCAACGGCTTATATCCACAGGTTTCGATTTTGATTTCACAGGTGTTTTCAAAAGTATTGAAACAAGACGTAGTCTTGGCCCGAATTCTTTAGAGATGAAGAGATCAGTTTTCCCTATCCAGCCCAGCCCAGCCCTTGTAGCTACCATTTTATGAGAAAGATCTGTACGTAGGGTATCAAAATATATTGAGTCGAGTTCATCAGTTGAAACGGTCGGATCAATGTTTAATGTTTCAATATCATTCATATTCAGATCCGCTGAGATTCTTTCAGTTAATAAACCAAGATCTTCATTGATCTTTTTGTAATGTGAAAAGTATTCCTGAGTAGGGCCAGCAATTACTGCATCGATAATTTTGTGATCAAGTTTGCATCCGATAGATATTCCATAATTATATCCAACGAACTTTTTTTGCAGTAATCCGGTAAGATCAGCAAATCCGTAGATGTGATTTTCTGCAGGAATCAGATGCTTTCTAACTATTTCATCGATAAGATGTAGCATAAGCTATTGCTGGGTTTTCGGCAGGATTGTATACGGTAATAGTTTCCCGCTGAGTTCTTCCATTTCTTTATGAGCATCCTCAAAATTACTATACTTATTCAGAACAACTTTTTGTGAGCCATTCCTGTTAATTATTAATAATTCGATATCTGAAACATCCATATCGAATCTAACGTTTGCCCGACTATAGGTGGTATATTTCTTTGTTGCCTTTATTATGTTGAACCTCGTGAACTGGTCCGTATCAATCCATTTTCCGGTTCTGAAAATCCCAAATAAAGAAGTGTAGGGTTTTAACCTTTTTTTGTCAGTATCTATAATAGTTCCGTTATATGTAAAAGCCATAAAAACCCCCGGTATAATCAGCGTGAGTGCCAATAAGGAATAAGCCGAGGCAAAAATACCACAAGCAATAAATATATAACCCATATAACTGGAAGATGGTCCAAAGAATTTACCAAGATTGTTATTACGTAATGGCATTGATTTCAGTTTAAGATCTCTTTAGTTGCAGCGTTCTATTATTTATCATTCAGAATCGATCTGAGCCATTTTTCAGCGAGCAGTGGCCACGTTTCTGCTGCAGCTTTACCAGGTCTCAATCCATAACCGTGTCCTCCAAAAGGGAGTATATGCAATTCAACCGGAAGTTTTGCATTTCTGAGAGCAGTTGCCATTACAAGGGCACTATTTCCATAAGGGTCGTCTGAAGTCTGGAAGATAAACACAGGTGGGACTTCTTTGCTTAACTCCAATTCAGGAGTAAGAGAGAGATTCGGACCCTGGTCAAGGTAGGCCGGGTAGATTAGCAATGCAAAGGAAGGTCTGCACGAAAGACTATCTGAGTTATCAACAGGAGGATAAGTTTTTTTATTGAAAAGAGTGCTTGCCCTGGTGCTGAGGCTTCCTCCTGCAGAGAATCCCATCACTCCGATCTTATCAGGATAAATATTCCATTTTTGTGAGTTGTTCCTTACAATCCTCATTGCACGCTGAACATCCTGTAAAGCACCTTCTTTTTTATCGGGTATCCTGTATTGAAGAACAAATACAGTATATCCCAGTTTGTTGAGCCAGGTTGCTATCTCAGTTCCCTCCAGGTCGTATGCTAGTATTTGGTATCCTCCTCCTGGACAAACAATTACGGCTGATCCGTTTTTAGTTGCTGGATCAGGCAGAAAAACTTCAATTGCCGGATTTGTCACTTCAGAATACCTTAATATGTTGTCATTATTAGTGGTATCAATAGCAGGAGGTTGCTTCTCTTTTAATTCTCCTGGCACCTTATCTGGCCAAAGATAGATAAGCTCTTTTTTCTGTGGATAAACGTTTATTGATAAAAGAAACATAATCAGAAATGCAAAGAGGTTTTTCATAGATTTGATATTGATTGTGTATTTTATTATCTGCCTAAGGACAAGTCATTTGGTAGTGAATGCTTTCTTTTCTTTTTTACAGATCAGTTGTATTGCCCATTTCCCTGTTTGACCTGCAGGTGGGAGGCCACCTCCCGGAGCGAGCCATTGTCCGGCCATATAAAATCCATCTAACCCTGGCAATGTCGGTTTAAGATTACTCATCAGATTTTTACTTGAAGGCAAAAAACCCTCATACGAACCTTTCCATACACCAGTGTATCTTACATCGGTTACAGGCGTTGCTACATCAACGACTTCAATATTTTTGGTTATCCCAGGATAATGTTTTTCTATCAATAACCTTGCATCTTTTTCAATTTGTTGTTTTTCTTTACTGTACTCTTCACCTTCAAGATCTTTCCATAAGCCCCATTGACTTTCAAAACGGATCACAATTACGGTTTTCCCTGGAGGAGCCATGGAAGGGTCAAAGCAATAGTTCATTATTGAGTATCCCTGGTCGGCTTTTGTTTGGCCTATATTAGTATTTTTTGAAATCCAGGATTGTACTGGAATATCTGTTTTTATCTCAGAGTTGACACCAAAAGAAACCTGCACAATAGGATTAAAAAGTTCCCATGAATTGTAAGCCTCTTTTATCTGTTCGGACAGATATTTCCCATCAAGCATTTCGAAAATGGTAGAATGACCGTCTGCAGCACTTATTACGTAGTCAGCAAAAATCTTTGAGCCATCATCCAGTAATACACCTTTGGCAATATTATTTTCGACAATGATTTTTTCTGCTTTTTTCTGTGTTAAGAGAATTCCTGAAAGTCTAAGATATTTCTCAGTCATTCTTTGAGCCATAGGTTTAGATCCTCCAAGCAGGTATCCGGCATTTTTTTTATGGAACCAGGCGAGCATCATTATAAAAGCCAGGGCAGAAAAGTCGCCTGTTGGAAAAAGGTTATCAAAAAAGAGCGTTAATCTGGGACTTTTAAAATTAAACTGACCTATATATTCCCTAAGCGTTTTTTTACCATACTTTATAAATATTATGATTGCAGGCAAGATTTTGATTAAGGAACCAATTTTATCTCTCAATCTTCTTAATTCCGGTGGATTTGAATAAGGTTCGATTACTGATGTTTTCCTCATATTCCTGCACATTTTTTTGATACTCTTAGTATCTTCGGGAGCTATTTCACAGAGGTATTTTTCCCACTTATCGATATTTGTGTAAACAGTAAAATCTGTTCCATCTTCTGCATATATTTTTGTATGTACTTCGTGATCAATTATTTTGACCTGATCATTAATTACATCAGTCTCAAGCCAGATATCATGGAAAGGACCGTTTCTGGTTCCTACCAGCCAGTGGAGACAATAGTCAAATCTGTAACCCTTCCTCTCCCATGCAGTACATTGTCCTCCTGTTATTGAATGCATCTCAATGATCTCGGTATCGAATCCGTTAAGGCGGGCATAAATTCCTGCAGACAGACCGGCGATTCCACCGCCGATAATGACAATCTTTTTATTCATGAAGTTTTTATTTTAAAGAGATGGTTTAATCCACAATTTCTGCATTATCAAATCTCTGAGACTGAATATGAACCCGGCCGCTCCTTACTTTGTTTGCTCCTTTGCTTCCAAAGAATCCCCAGCCGCCACTTCCAAGAAGGAACCCAAGAGCATATAAGCCGCCATTATTATTCTGTGCATACATCGTTATCTTTTCATTAAACAGCATTCCAATAAAATCGAAAGGAGCTATAAATCCATGCCATAAACCGCCTAGAAAGCCATAAGTATGTCCGGTAAGACACTGTTTAACGGCTTCATTATTAGCACATCCTGAAAGAAGGATCATAAGTGCCAGAAAAATCATGAATTGGAAATTCTTATGAGATAATAAAGCTTTCATAGTTTAACAGATTAAATTATGTAATTGTGTTCAAAAATATATCAGAATAAAGAGAGGTCAACCGCTTTCCCGGAGTATTTTTTTTCGTGATCCAGCAGCCATTTCTTCCTCTTCAATCCTCCTCCATAACCGGTAAGACGTCCATCGGAACCGATAACCCTGTGACATGGAACCACAATAGATATCCTGTTCATCCCATTAGCATTTGCTACAGCACGTACCGAATCCGGCTTCTTCATAGCAATCGCCTGCTCCTGGTATGAACGCGTTGAGCCAAACCTTATGTTTTGCAATTCCTTCCAGACTGCCTGTTGAAATTCTGATCCTGGAGTAACAAGAGGAACAGTAAATTCTTTTCTCCTGCCATCGAAATATTCTTTCAGCTGTTTTTTGAGCGTTTTAAGATGCTTGTTTTCGCCATCTTCAAAGGTTGTTTTTAATAGTCTTATAAGGTCCTTATATTCAGTAGGCAACATTCTTCTGTCATTAAACTCAAGAAGACATACACCGTCATCTGTTGCCCCGGCAACCATCTCTCCAAGAGGAGTTTCTATTTTAGTTATTTTAATCATTTCTTTTTTCATCCATTTCCGCTGTCGTGGAATCTTCACGGAGTTTGTCCCGCAAGGTGGGGCTTCAATCTCCATTTCTTATTATAAATATCTTATTTCGTAAAACGTCCTGATGTCGATTTGATATACTTAATATTTCTGAACCTTAAAGCCGACCAGTCTTCATCAATAGCAACCAAACGGATGCCATAAAGACCAGAATTATTAAGTACCTTCCATCCGTGGTCGCGGTCGATATCGGAGCTATATTTTTTTGAGGTTTTTTTCGGATAACAGAACCATACTACACCATCAGCTTTAAGATTATGAAGGGTCATTGGTGCGATCAGCTCAACTTCCGATACACTTTTAACAAATATTATTATGAATTCATATGGATAACGGGGGTCAATTTTCTGGTCAATAATTACATCTTTAAGTTCGCTTGAAATTGATACTATGAAGGTCTCTTCTGCATTTATAACGGATATTCTTTTTTGTCCTTTGTAATTAAGTTTATCTAGTAGATTTCTCATTTCAGCTAATGGATTTAAATGCTAATTTAACAAAAAATTGATAAATCAGCTAAAAGATCCTACCTTTGAGGCATCAACAAATGGGGTGCCTTATAACAACGGGCTGAGATCATACCCTTAAACCTGATCCGGATAATGCCGGCGGAGGGAAAAGAGAGTATACAACATATCAGCTTTACATAACAACCTCATTTTCTTGATCTTGAAAATAGATTAATTATTAGAACTATGAGGAGACTTATTTGGTTTATGGTGTTTGCAGGGTTACATAGTCTTTTACAAGCAATTGGAATTCAGGATAATGGCTCGGTGATTAAGGGTAAAGTGACCGATATTAACGGATCTCCATTACAGGGTGCAGGCATAACTATTGAAAACACATTCCTTGGTGTGCATACTGATTCAGAGGGGAACTATACACTGGCTGTTCTCAAAAATGGAATTTATATATTCCACTTCTCTTTTATTGGATATGAGTCACAGATCCGTGAAGTCAGACTAAAAGGGGATACTGTTTTGAATATGGTCCTTTTAGAGAAGTCATTTATGACTGAGGAGGTTTTTGTAAGCGCCACAAGGGCAGGAAAGAATACCCCAGCGGCATATTCAACAGTTACTAAAGAAGATATTTCAAAAAATAATATTGCTCAGGATATCCCATATCTGTTAGGATATACACCTTCATTGGTTGTATCATCAGACGCAGGAACCGGAGTGGGATATACCTACATCAATATAAGAGGTTCTGATGTAAAGCGGATTAATGTTACAATCGACGGAGTACCTGTAAATGATGCCGAATCTCATGGAGTCTGGTGGGTTGACTTGCCTGATCTGGCATCATCTGCTGATAACATTCAGATTCAACGAGGAGTAGGGACTTCAACAAACGGAGCAGGTGCTTTTGGTGCTACAATAAATTTTCAGACGACCAATCTGAATCGAGAACCTTATGCGGAAGTCAATTCATCGTATGGCTCTTTTAACACTTCAAAAAACACTATAAATTTTGGCACCGGATTAATTAATAAAAAGTTTGCCATTGATGCCCGCTTATCAAAAATCTGGTCCGACGGATATATCGACAGAGCTTTCAGCGATTTAAAATCATTTTATATTTCAGGAACCATGTATGGTGAAACGAGTATCTTAAAACTAATGATCTTTTCAGGAGTTGAACATACATACCAGGCATGGGATGGAGTTCCCAAAGATTCATTAGCAACACATAGAACATACAATCCATATAATTATAAAAATGAAACGGATAATTACTGGCAGGATAATTACCAGCTTCATTATTCAAAAGAAATTAATAGTAACCTGAATGCGAATGTTGCATTGCATTATACAAGCGGCAAAGGATACTATGAAAACCTTGTGCAAAACTCAAAATACAGTTTATTTAATTTGCCAAATGCAATTTTAAATACTGATACCGTTACCAGCTCAGATTTTATTACACAAAGATGGCTTAGAAATGATTTTTATGGTTTTACCTATTCCTTCAATTACAGGAAGAGTAAGATTAATGCTATACTTGGCGGTGGCTGGAATCAATATCTGGGAAACCATTTTGGTGATATAATATGGGCTAAAATTGTAACTTTTGATGGTGAGAGCTATCGATGGTACAAGGGTACGGGGAATAAAAAGGACTTAAATACATTTTTAAAAATCAACTATTCATTTACAAACAAATTCAACCTGTCTGCCGATTTACAATTCCGGAATATTAATTATACAATTGGTGGATTTGATGAGAATCTGAAAGATGTAACACAAAATCATAAGTATAACTTTTTTAATCCCAAAACAGGGTTCATTTACAATTTTGATGAGAAACAAAAATTATATGCTTCATTTGGAATTTCCCAGCGAGAACCAGCTCGTGATGATTTTACCGACGCGGACCCGGAAAAAACACCTAAACCCGAAAAATTATTTGATTACGAAGCTGGCTATGAATTTCATTCATCAGGATTTTTAGTCAGAGGAAATTTATACTATATGTATTATCGCGATCAGTTAATCTTAACCGGTGAAATAAATGATGTTGGCGCCACGATATTAACAAATGTACCTAAAAGTTACAGGCAGGGGATTGAGTTTGAAACAGGTATCCGGATATTGAATAATTTAAACTGGAATGAAAATATAACCATCAGCAGGAATATCATTCCGGTTTTTGTAGACTTAACAGATAATTGGGATACTTTTGAACAGGATAAAGAGACATTAAAAAATAAAACAATCTCTTTCTCACCATCAATAATTGCTGCTTCAGTTATAGATTATTATCCTTTTAAGAATTTTCATTTTAGTTTGAATACCAAGTATGTTGGGAAACAATACATTGATAATTCTCAGGACCCTGAAAGAATGTTAAATGCCTATTTGGTTCAAAATATATCTTTCGTATATACAATTATAAGTAAGTTATTTAAAGAACTAACCTGCCAGTTAGTTGTCAATAATTTATTTGATGAGAAATATGAAACCAATGCATGGGTTTATAAATATAATGAAGGAGGTTCCCAACATGTAATGGATGGATATTTTCCGCAGGCTGGAATTAACTATATGTTTAAGATTGGATTAAAATTCTGATAATTCATTAATTATAATGATAATATCTGATTGGATATCAAATAATTTCATAGAAATATTCGGAGCCATTGCAGGAATAGTTTATGTTTTTCTTGAAATAAAGCAGACTATCTGGTTATGGCCTGTCGGGATAATTACATCTGCTGTTTATATCTGGGTTTTCTTTACGAGTAAATTTTATGCTGATATGAGCCTTCAGGGCTATTATCTTGTCATAAGCTGCCTGGGTTGGTACTGGTGGGTTAAGGGCACAGGGCACAGGGCACGGGGCACAGAGCGAAAGAAAGAGGTGGAGGATGGGAGAGTGGAAGAATGGGAGAGTGGTGAATTGCAGGTTACTCGATTAAAACTCAGTACAGGTATCATACTAGCCATTGTGTTTGTTCTATTGTACATATTAATGTGGTTCGTTCTTACAAGGCTTACTGATTCACCTGTTCCAGTCAGGGATTCATTTATTACATCTTTGTCTATAGTTGCAACATGGATGCTGGCACGAAAGATTTATGAACACTGGTTCTTATGGATTGTTGTAAATATTGTTTCGGCTGTTCTCTTCTTAACACGGGGACTCTATCCGACTGTTATTCTATATGTTGTTTATGGGGTAATGTCGTTTGTAGGACTCGCGGCCTGGAAAAAAACAATACCTCATCCTCCAGCCCCTCCTCCCAGGGGAGAAGGGGAGTAAAAACAAGATAATCAAGATATTAAGCTCCTCTCCCTTGGGAGCGGGGCTGGGGTGAGGTAAAAAGATAGGTAAATGGAGAGGCAAATCTTAAAATTAGGTTGAATTGAGGAAAAAGCTAAGTAATACATAAATGCAGATACGGTTAAAATAGATTAATAATTTAGCGGAAATGAATGATTTTCAAATTGAATCCTACAATGTCATAGTTGCTGACGGATCCTTTCCCCAACATGATATTCCTCTTGGGTATCTGAAGAATGCCAATAAAATAATCTGTTGTGATGGAAGTGCACAAAATCTTATTCTTTCAGGAATGCATCCTGATGCTATCGTTGGAGATATGGATTCCCTGAATGTTGACTTAGTGAACAGGTTTGCAGATCGTATTTACCTCGATGAAAGTCAGGATACCAACGATCTGACAAAAGCAGTTACATGGTGCTCAGAGATGGGTTATAAAAATATAGTTATAGTTGGCGCTACGGGTAAACGAGAAGATCATACACTTGGTAATATCTCACTACTGGCAGAATATGTAAGATATATGAATGTAATTATGGTCACTGATACAGGAATTCTGCAGCCGTTCCTGAAAAGTTCTGCAATATCATCTTGCCCGGGTCAGCAGGTATCGATCTTTTCTATAGATCCGGAAACAGAAATAACATCATTTGGATTACGATATCCGCTAAGCCGGACTAAAATAAAAAACTGGTGGTTTGCTACTTTGAATGAGGCTCTCGGAGATAGCTTTTCTCTGGAATTTAATGATGGGAGGGTGATAGTATACCTGAAATTTTTGTGAAAAAAGGTCGAATCGTCTTGAAGAAACCCTTCACTTTTTATAGTATTTTAAGCTCTTTTACCATATAAATAAGCTGAACACGGCTCTTTACATTGGTTTTCATATATATCCGGTGAGTATGGTCTTTTACAGTCTGAAGGCTGATAAACAGCTTTTCTGATATTTCCTTGTTACTTAATCCATTGCATATTTCCCGGACAATATCAGTTTCACGTGGAGATACTTCAAATTTTTTACAGAATTCCTCAAATGAAGAGTCCTTTTCCGGTCCGGATGTGAAGGCTGTAAACATTGTACCGTAATTGAGATATATCGGAAGAAATGTGTTGCCTGCAAAGAATGTCAATGTGAAAATTACCGCAATATATGGTTGTGAGTTATAAAACAGTAATGGTAAGCATTGCAGAACCATTACAAGAAATATTCCTGGGCCGATACGCCTTCTGTCATAATCATGAATGATTAACCTTCCTTTCCCGTGGAATACTATAAGTAAACAGCCAAGAAGAGAATAAAGGAAGTGCATTGAAATGAAGTAGTATTTTATGAGTGATGTGGGTTTCAGTGCACTTGTTTTTGCGATGAAATATCCTACAACAATAATTATTGAGAAATTAAATAACAGGAACCATAAGACAAACCAGTTATTAGTCTTTCTTCCTGATATTCCAAATGAAAACTGTATGAGCATCAGCCATGCAAAAACAAGAAATGGCAAGCCCAGCAACATTGCAATATCCGAGAACCTGACAAGGAGTTCTGCCGAAATGTATGGTGAGAGAAATGCTTTGATTACTTCTTGTCCCCATATTCCATAGAACCCGAAAGTAAAAATAAATACCTGGAAATAGAGTAATGTGGAAAAAATCTCGTGGTGATATCTGTTTCTTAACCCTGACGACAGAACTACTCCTCCTGCAGCCAGAGCTACTGATAAAATAAATATTAAATATCCGAAGTAATGCAACATTTAATAAAGATATAAAAATCCGTTAAAACCGAATGTTCAAAAATAGGTACTACCTAAGTATTGTGTTACATACTAAAGTAGGAAAAAATAAAATCACTACTATGGTATGAAGTCTATGAAAAACCTGAGACTTAAATTTGCTTCATAAATATTCACCGGTTTTTAAACTGTAATTAATTAAAACATGGAAACAAACAATGAATACAAATTAGTGCCTGGTTTTGGCAATAGTTTCAGTACAGGCTGGAGGGTCATGACGGATAATTTCCTCAGGTTATTCCTGGTCATTCTCATTCTTGCGATAGTAACCGCCCCTTTTAAAATGTTTAATTTTCATCTTAACTTGTCTGATCTTTGCCAGGGTCCCTGGAATTGGGGTAACAACTGGGACCATTATATATCCAGAGGTTCCTGGAATTTGGGAAATGAGTGGGGACACAATCTTTTCAGAATAGGGACTTTTGGAATTTTTGCAGCTTTCTTTGGATTGATTGCAATGCTCTATTCATTTCTGGTTAAACCTGTATTTGAATTTGGTGGTAATATGATCTTTGTTCAGGCAGTAAGGAAAACTAAACCCGATTTTGAGTACCTTATCAAGGGATTTATGGAGAATTATCTTCATATAATACTCGCAAACCTGCTGGTTTTCGCCTTGGTTGTCCTTGGGTTATTTGCTCTCATTGTTCCGGGAATTATAATAGGATGCCGGCTTGCTTTTGTCTCTTATATTATAATGGATAAAAAGCTCGATCCGATTGAAGCTGTGGAGTTAAGCTGGAAACTTACAAAAGGTCACGGATGGCAAATCTTTTTCATGTTTTTTGTATCAATCTTCATTGTGATCTTTGGGCTTATATTGCTGATAATCGGTATCTTCCCTGCAATAATGTGGATCTGCAGCTCCTTTGCCTCTCTTTATGAGTCAGTTCTGAGGGAGAAGGAGAAACCGGCTGAAGTGCTTGTTGCATAAATCAGTCTACTTCTATTTTTAATTAATATGAGGAGGTTGCAAGAATATGTGACCTCTTTTCTTTTATTCAAACTTTAGGGATTTTGAATCTGATATTTTAGCTTTCTTTATTGATCATAATTCAATTAAACCATATTCACACACTTAAAAAACCATCGGGATAGGGCAGAATTTATGAAATGTTTATTATTTTTAGAGTTACCTTATGCAATATTTGTATCAGTTTACTAACTTTATAGTCTAACTTATTAAAATTCCATAACATGAAAACAAAATCAATTATTCTGTTAATTGTAATGTCGATAATGTTGTCAGTAACATCAAATGCCCAGGCATGGCTTTTAAGAAGGGCAATTGACAGAAAGCTAGAACACAAAGTTGATTCGGCAGTTGATAAAAGTGATAAGGATGAAGCCAAAGCAAAACAACAAACCGATCAGAAGCAATCGGACAGTACTTCAACTCAGAATAAAGGAGGTACAAAAGCAACAGGTCGTGGATTATTTGGCGGGAAAATTGATACCAAATACAATGATGAATACAAATTTACCGGCAGGATCTATATGCAAATGGAAACATACGATAAAAATGATGTTATGAAGGCGGACTATTACACCTATTACAATAGTAATACCATGAACGCCGGAATTGAAATGCTGCCCGTAGATGTTAAGGAAGGAAATAAAGCTGTACCGACAGTTTTCCTTTTTGATAATGACAACAG
>PLLX01000011.1 GCA_003141415.1 Bacteroidales bacterium | reverse complement strand
TTTTGTGCAGTTGGATCATAATCCAGTGCAATCAATACTTTTTTCATTTTATTTGTTTTTGTATTCATTATATATTTTTTATGATATTTTGGATTCTGATATTAATCAAAAACCTCTGTCTCACAAATATTTTCCTTTCAACCAGGTTACTTACGTCTCCTGGCGACCAGGTATCCCAGCAGAAATACAATGATTATACCAAGCAGAATCAGTACCCAATTCCAGTTTCCCATGTTCATTGATCCGTGACCTCCATGCATCATGCCCTGTTCATTATTGCAGGATGCTATTACAGCCATAAATACTATAAAATAAAGTACTGTTTTAACTGATGTTACAATTCTTCGTGATTTCATGATTTTCTAATTATTTGATTAATTATTTTATAATTATTCTAATTCACCTTTCCTTTCTGTTGCGGAGTTGGAAATCAGGGATTAAATGCACCTAAGGACCAAATATCCTCTGCAGTTACTCGTAAATGATAATTAGGAAATGATAGAATGGGAATATAGGCTTTGTTTATCATCTGGTGAGCAAAGTTTCCTAACAGCAGATTTGAAGCACTCTTCTCCTGTTCCGTCATTATTGAAATCAGATCAGCATCTATTGATCGTGAATAATCGAGAGTTAAATCAGTAAGGTTACCACCGTGAAGATGTCCTACAGTATAAGGAACTTTATGAGTGTCAAGGTAAGAAGCTACCTGCTCGGCATATTGATGAAGCTTTTTTTCAATGCTCTTTAAATTTGATAACCGTATTGTCAGAAGATGAATTTTTGAACCAAATTTTTTAGCCAGCTCAACCGTATATGGAACTTTTTCACGGGTCTGAAAAGTCATGTCAAGGGGCAGTACTATATTATCAATATTTGAAGGTATTTTACTTCTTCTGACAGTGATTACAGGATTTCTCGAATGAGAGGTTATTTTGTAAGCATTTCCTCCAATAAACAATTCTTCAAAGCCAGATGTCCCATGGGTTGAAAGTACTGTCAATGCGTCTTCATGCTTATCTGCCAGATCGGCAATTTCCTTGAATATCTTACCTTCTTTAATTATATAACTTAAAGTAAAATTTAAATTGACTTTCTCTTTATATTTTCGGAGTATTCCTTCAAATTTTGTTTGTGCAAGTTGATTTTCCTTTTCCACCTGTTGATAATAGTCGCCAGTATAATTTCCAATAACATGAACCAATAGAATATTAGCTCCGGTTTTAGCAGCCAGCATCATTGCCAGATTTAGACCATTTAATGACTCATCTGAGAGATCAAGAGGAACAATAATTGTCTTCATAGTTTGCTGATTAAATTTTCAAAGTGTTGAATATTCCGTGTTCAATTCTGCCGGAATTCTTGCCAAAGGACGAATGGAATAATTGTTTAAGATTTTTTAAAATTCATTTCATTAAATATTGTATGCAACAAAACAACGGCGGTTTTGTTAGATGGTGTTATTTCGTCTAAATATGGTTTTTATTGCTTCTGAAGCCTCTACAGGAGCAGTTTCGCCCAGCTCCTGCGCATCGTCGAGACTAAGCAGTAATTTTGTTAATTTATTCTTCTCGTCTTCCTTGAGAATACTGAGCAATATGTGATGTGCTCCCTTGTTAAGAATAAAGGAGCTTTTTCCATCGCGCACAGACTTTAATAACGGCAAGATACTATGTCTTCCGATTTTGATAAGACCTTCGGCTGCAATCCATCTGATTTCAAATTCTTTATCGTCAAGAAGATTAATTAAAAAAGGAATAGATTTTCTGTCAGCTATAAGCTCAACTATCTTTGCTGCTTCCATCCTAAGCAAACCATTTTCTGAATCTAATAGTCTATGCAGTTGAGGGATAATGGTTTTACCCATTCTTACCAGGGTACTTCTTGCAGCAAGTTTTTTACCGGAGTTTTTAGTATCCAATGATCCTTTAATAAGTTTGGCCAGATTGCCCGGAAAATCATTAAGAGCATTATCGATTTCAGTTTTGTCAATTTTTTTCATAATCTGAAAAATCAAAAGTTTTTTTATTTAGCATTTACCTGTCGTCAACCTAGTCATACAAAACGGACGAATTATTTTTTGACATCATTTCTTTCGTACGAAAAATGAAATATGAAAGCGTTAAAGTTAATCTCAGGTAAACTGTTGAGTGTTACATAACTTCCAGAAAAAGTTACATCATTCTCACATTTTATAATTATTGCGGGAAATAAACAATCTGTCCATATCATTATGAGATGCCTAGACCTAAAGGATCATCGAATGGATTACTTTTAATGTCTGCAATTTTAGGATCTGGAAGTACTTTGTGGCAAAAACATTCTTACATCTGGCTAAAGGGACTTTTAATTGCCAAAACTATTCTGCTACTTGTAAAACCGGATAAGAGAAATAAGATATAATTTTTAAGACAGTTCAATTTCCTGATGATACTAAAATATCAGCAATTCATTCTAAGGAGAGTATAAAGTAATATGAAGTTTAATTCCGGATTTAGAAGTGAGAAGTAAAAAATCAATTCCTATTTAGTCAGCTCCAGGTAGTTTCTGGTCAAAGCCTTGGTACATTCTCCTTTATTAGCCATGGGGCATCCGGGAACCGGACAATTAATAATTTTATGTTCTTTATTATCTGCAGGTTCCCATCCCATGATAAGATATAATGCAAAGAACCCAATTATATAAGCAGCAGCAATATGCCACCCATTTTTTACCCAAAGGATTACATCCCGTCCTTCAGGAAANNCTATAAGCCAGCATTCCCCAGTCAAAATGACCCTGATCGAGGCAAAGCTTCGTTAGAGGTATATTATCAAACACAGCTGAGAGGAATCCAAGTGCTAGGGCAGTGATCCATGAAGCACTGGGCAGTTCTTCAACAGGCATCAGCGATGCACAAAATACGAGACAAAGAAGGAATATTGTACCTTTAATTGCTCCGGGGACTTCTTTCCACGGAACTGGTCTAAGAAGAGCACCGATAACAATAGCGATCCACACGCCCAATGCAGGCATATCATAAAGTATGTTTGAAACTATTGCTCCTGCCAGTATTAGTCCAACATTAAATATTTTATGCCAATCTATTTTTACATTTGGAGAAGCATCTTTTTGTATCCTTTGGTATTTATCCTGTTGGTGAGAAGCGAACCATGAAAAAAAAAGTAGGGCGATACCGGCAGCAATAAATGCGTGCAAAACATTAAATGCACTTACTCCATCTATCCACATCATTGTTGTTGTTGTATCGCCAACCACACTACCACTACCACCGGCATTGCTGGCTGCAACAATTGCTGCAATATATCCGATGTGCACTCTGTTTTTAAAAACTACCAGGGCAATAGTGCCTCCAATAAGGGCAGCAGCAATATTGTCAAGGAATGATGATAAAATGAAAAC
>PLLX01000156.1 GCA_003141415.1 Bacteroidales bacterium | reverse complement strand
CTTTTGTGTTTTCACACAGCCTCTGGCGCCGGGGGTTATTCATATCTGGCTCTTTCAGAGCTGTGATTGCAATCTAATTGGTTATTATGTTTCAGTGCTAAATTAAGATTTTTGTGTGAGTCATCCTCTTCCACCGAAAACACCTGATTTCAATATTAAAATATGTAACAACTATAAAATATACTTCTTTATTTCAAGTTTAATATAAAATTAATAATTTGTACATCTCGATAATAACGAGATGTGTATAAAGGGTAGNNGAGTGCCCGAAGGGCGAGGGGGTGTTTCAAATAGTCAGGATTTCCTTTTTTGGGGAGTGCCCGAAGGGCGGGGGGGTTTATTTATTGACAAATAGATTTTTTTGACTAATTTGCATCAGCAATTTATTTTAAAAATCATATTATGAAACGAGCATGTTTTAAAATAGCTAACTTTAGAATAATAAGCTTTAAAACATGCAAGCTCCATAATACAATTAAAAACAATTAAATTATTATGAAAAGAAACATTATTTTATCATTATCATGTGCAGCAGCGATGTTGATCATGGTTCCTTCCTTTGGTCAGGGGCTAAATACCCTAACTGAAAAAGAGAAGAAAGACGGATGGGTTTTATTATTCAACGGCAAAGATTTTAAAGGCTGGAGACAATGCAATGGAACAGCAATGCCTAAAAACTGGATCATTGAAAATGGAACCATGAAGGTTTTCACCGCCGAAGGCAAACCCCAGGGTCAGCCTTCCAACGGGGATATAGTTTTCAGCGATAAGAAATTCAAAAACTTTGAGCTATCGGTAGACTGGAAAGCAAGTAAAATGGCAAACTCAGGGATCTTTTACGACGTTAGAGAGGTTCCGGGCCAACCAATATACTATGCTGCACCCGAGGTTCAGATCCTCGACAATGTTGATGCAACAGACAATAAAGAAGCAAGCCACCTTGCAGGGTCACTCTATGATATGATTGCTGCAGATCCAAAAACTGTACATCCTGCCGGTGAATGGAACACTATAGTTATTTCTGTTAATAATGGTAAAGTCACTCATGTTCAGAACGGAGTTAAGGTGGCGGAGTATGAACTATGGACACCAGCATGGGACAAAATGGTTGCAAACAGTAAATTCAAAACGTTCCCCGGGTTTACCGAAGGAATCTCAAAAGAGGGTTTCATTGGACTCCAGGATCACGGATATCCTGTCTGGTTCAGGAATATAAAGATACACGAACTGTAATATTTTTCGAAAAAATGATACCAGGTGATGAGCGCCTGGTATTTTTTTGCTAATCTAAAATCTATCGGAATGAACAGACTATGGTTTCCTTTTCTGGTATTTTTCTGCTTATTAATAAGCTGTAACTCACCCTCTTCCAAAAAGGGAACTCTAACCCACGAAATGAAGATGGAAAAATCCTCCCGGAGCGAAAAGAACGGCTGGATTTCCATCCATCTTGAAGGGGCCCCTGAAGTTATCGGATATCAGCATGGATATCTTCTGGCTGAGGAAATAATTGACCTGCGGGAAGCCATGGCTATACTAAACGAAAAAACAACCGGCAGAAACTGGAAATTCTATCGTGACGAATCAGAAAGAATGTTCTGGCCAAATGTTCCCGAAGAATATCGATTGGAAATTGATGGAATCGTTTCAGGAGTAAATGCGAAACTGGGCGTTGCGAAAATTGACAGGAAAGATGTAATTGCCATGAACTCAATTCTTGAAATGTCATGGTACTATGTCCCCTGGCTCAATTCAAAAGACAAACCTAATCCGCCTGATCCGACTCCACCCGGACACTGCAGCGCTATGGTGGCAACAGGCACCTGGACAAAAGACGGAAAAATAGTGATGGCTCATAATAACTGGGTTGAGTATGTTATCGGCGAAAGATGGAATATCATCCTGGATATTGTTCCCGAAAAAGGGAACAGGATAGTTATGGATGCCCTTCCCGGATTTATCCATAGCGGTGACGATTTTTATATAAACAGCGCGGGGATACTAGTAACAGAAACAACCATTACCAGGTTTAAAGGATTTGACACAACAGGTGTTGCGGAATTTGTGCGCGCCCGGAAAGCAATTCAGTATTCCTCATCAATTGATGAATGGGTAGCCTCTATGAAGGAAAAAAACAATGGTGGTTATGCAAACGACTGGCTTATCGGTGACAATAAAACCGGGGAGATAGCAAGGTTAGAATTAGGCCTTAAAAATCAGTTTCTTGAAAAAACCAAAGACGGTTATTTCGTGGGAGCAAATTTCCCGGTTAATAAAAAACTTATTAAAGAAGAGACTAAATACGATTCCTCTGTTCTCAGCACTTCACCAAATGCCAGAAAGCTTAGATGGGAAGAAATACTTAAGGAAAACAAAGGGAAAATCGATGTAAATGCCGCTATGAAGTTTATGGGCGACCATTATGATACATGGAGAAAAAAAGATCTGGCAGGCGCATTGACTCTATGCGGTCATATTGATACTGATGAAGTTGGAGCTCCTGATATGGGCTGGCCTGCTTTCACGGCTGCCGGCGCTGTTCAGGGTAAGGCTACTGACGGAAATCTGGCCAAAGAGATGAAACTATGGGCAATTATGGGTCATCCTTGCGGAGAACCATTCATTTCTTCGAAATTCCTCTCAGCACATCCTGAATTCAGCTATCAGAAGGAATACCTGCATGACATGCCCGGGGAAATATGGACTCTCTTTGGAAATTAACAAAAAGCTTGTTGTTTATTTTTGCAAAACCAAATCTGACAAGCTTGTGCACTTGTATGATATAAAAGATTTCAAGTTAATTATCCGGTTTTAAGAAACTAATATGATTCCTGTCTGATAAATTCAATAAAACTTTTCTGAAATGAACAAAAAGATTATAGGATCAATGGAGGGTTCGCCCCTGGTAAATATTGCTGCATTAATAATCATCTTTTCAGGAGTGATTTATGCAAGATCGATTATTACCCCGTTTTTACTCGCACTTTTCATAAGTATCATTTGTGCGCAACCCGTTTCCTGGCTTGAGAAAAAGAGAATACCCAGATGGCTTGCACTTATCATTGTAATAATGGGATTGATTTTTCTTTTTTCCGGATTTGCTTTCCTGATCGGAGGAACTGTATCATCCTTTTCAGGCAACCTTTCAAAATATGAATCTTCACTTACAACAATCAGTAATTCATTTATTCAGTTTTTAAGGGAGAAAGGTCTAAATATCCCTGAAGATCAGATATCTAATCTTGTCCAACCGGCAAAGATCCTGGAATTTACAGCAAGCGTTTTGAATAAACTGTTCAATATGATGGGGAATACCTTCCTGATCTTCCTTATCATTTTATTTATGCTTATGGAATTTGGGAGTTTTTCTGATAAAGCTAAAGCGATTCGGAATGAATCGGATAGTTCCATTTCTTATTTTTCTACCATTTTACAAAATATCCGTCACTACCTTGGAATAAAAACCTTATTATGTTTATCAACAGGATTTCTTATCTATTTAGCTTTACTGATCATCGGCGTTGACTATCCTCTCCTATGGGCATTGATTGCAGGAGTAATGAATTATATTCCGAATATCGGATCCATACTTGCTACGATTCCAATGGTTCTTTTTGCCCTGGTACAAGTCGGATTAGGCGGTGCAATATGGGCACTGGTCTCGTCTATGATTATACATAATGTTCTTGGAAACTTTATTGAACCCAGGGTTATAGGAAAAGGTTTAGGTTTGTCAACACTGGTTGTATTCCTGTCTCTTCTTTTCTGGGGATTCATATTGGGAATGGTGGGTATGTTCCTGTCAATTCCATTCACAATGACAATTAAAATCATACTGGAACAGAATGAGAAAACAAAATGGATCGGATTACTTTTGGGAACACCGGCTGAAGCTAAAACCTATCTTCAAAATAGAGAATTAACTGAAAACCAGCAACATAAAAAACCACCTTTGAAGAAGAATTGAGGATATAAAGTTACCTGCCTGCCCATCAGGATAGCATAAAATAAAGAACTCAATCAGTAATAATTTGTCTGTTTGTGCTTTTTCTTACGTGGGGCGTACTGGAATCGAACCAGTGACCTCTTGCCTGTCAAGCAAGCGCTCTGAACCAACTGAGCTAACGTCCCAATATTAAATGAAACTTACACCAGCTGGCACAAACCAACTGATCTAACAAGCCTGTGTCAGCGCAAAAATAGTAATTTTCGGTTTACATTTAAGTTCTGCAGACTAAAATGAAGGCAGTTGACTTGTCCATCCTTTTGAGGGAGGAGATTTTGGTGTTTGGCCCTTCCTTTTATCCCTGCTCTGCCAGTCTGGTTAAGAGTACAAACAGAATCTTCCTGTTTATTTCAATTAATTGTTTGTTATTTAGTAACTCTTTTTCAGTTTGTACATATTTCCCGGTCGATAATTCCTCTCTTCCTCCTTCAATCATCTCCAGTAGTAAGTCCCATGTGGGTTCCAGATGAAATTGCAATGCCAGCACTTTGTCTTTATAAATATATGCCTGATTTTTGCACCCGGCAGAAGAGGCTAAACGAATTGCATTTTCAGGTAAATCAAAGGTATCACCATGCCAGTGAAAAACTTTTAACCTGCTTTCCATTTCAAAAAACAAATTGTCCGACTGTGCAAAAGGTGTTAGTTCAATATCAAACCAGCCAATTTCCTTTTCTGCGTTCTTATACACCTTTGCCCCCAGGGCTGCTGAAACTAATTGTGAACCCAGACATATACCTAAAACTGTTTTGCCTTTATCTATAGCTTGTCGTATAAATTTCTTTTCATGTGCAAGCCAGGGAAACTGCTTTTCATCATTAACACCCATCGGACCCCCCATGACAATAAGCCAGTCAAGATCAGATATTTCGGGCAATCCGGCACTTTCAAAAAACCTTGTTGACGTGAGTGAATGACCGGAAGATGAAGCCCATTCTTCGATACTTCCCAATCCTTCATGGGAAACATGCTGAAAATAATGTATTCTTAATTTTTTCAAAGCAATATGTTTATTTACCTAATTATCATGTTCGTCTATGAGAAGTCAAATCCTGAAATATAAGCAGGTGCATTATAAAAACACTCCTTCTGTTTCTCAGAAAGATTTATAAACCTGGAATATACTAATCCGGGTTTCGCATTCAGCATCCTGTTTAATGCTCCCATTTTTACAACTGTCCTCATTTTGTCATAAAGCTGACTATGGTCGTCGAGCCAGGTCAGTCCGGTATGAAATCCCTCTGCAGCACAGACTGACTCAAAAAGTTTTCCCAACAGATCCTCCCGTCCCTTTCTGCAATAAATTGCATCGAAAACAATGTATCTGAATTCTCCGGGCCGGAACAGTCTCCGGAAATATGGTGCTTTCGGTAAAACCTTCATCATTACCCAACCCCAGATTCCCGGAATATCATATACCTTATAAACCGAAGGGATCGCACTGACTCCTGCAATGATTTCGTTCCCCTCTTTTAAGATGTAGTACTTGTCACCGAAAAAAGAATAGTCAGTACTGAAAAATGAGTAATCCACATAATATTCCAGCAGAAGCGATTCCATTTTAGATTTTTCGTCATCCCTTAACTTAGAAACCCTGCGATCGGACTTAGGAGAAAACCTGCTGAATGCCACCGTAAGAAATGATCTTATATACTCATATCCGGCCTGATGGACAAGGTTTTTAGACCTTTCATTCATACTTTCTATAAAGGCATACATAATGTGACTGTCTCCTTCTAATACATCATTAAGATCCAGCAAATGGGGTTTACTGAAGATTTCCAGAGTTTTTTGTTTGAAATTGTCGTCTTTCTCCGGTTTGATCAGGGCCTTCTTACGTTTTCTCCAGCCAAAATCAGATTGATACACTGATTGAAAAGCAAGGTAACGGAGATATGAAGTAGGGTAACGTAGGTTCCCTTGTCCTGAGATGCGGAAACAGGAGCCGACTGTACCGGTTATCTGATTTTTCTTATAAAGAGAGACAAATCTGATCTGATCTTTGTATGCGGTAATGCGTGGTCTGATATTCTGTAAAGAAAATCTTAACCCGCCTTCAGAACCCTGTACGGCATGATTAAGGATGTCAAGTATCCCTTCATTTGCATAATCAGAAACTCTTACTTCAAGTCCTTTGTAATCAAATACCTTTTTCTCAAACATATAAACTTATACAAATATTCTGCAATATATAAAATATGGAGCAACGGCACAAAGGCATAACGGCGCAAACGTGCAATGACATCTAATATGACAGTTTCACCATTGAGCCGTAGAGCTATTTATCCATCGAGCCGTTAAAGATCAGGTGAAAGTTGGTAACAGAGCTGTTGAGATTAGCAGGTCTTCAGGGTTGGTAATCTTTATATTTTCGCGGTTACCTTCAATCAGATTGATTTTTTCTCCTGTCTTTTCAAGAACGGTTGCATCATCAGTAAAATCCGGACTGTATTCCTGCAGATAAGCTTTTTTGATCAGACCTGCATTAAAAACCTGTGGTGTTTGTATTTGTTTTACATGAAACCTGTTAACAGGGTGGCTTCCCTTTTCTGTTATTATTCTCAGAGATTCGGTTGGAGAAATTGTTGGTATTGCATTACCGAGTTTTTCAGCAGTATCAAAACATCTCTTAATTGTATCGATACTCACAAAAGGTCTTACTCCATCGTGAATGGCCACCAAACCAGGGCTATTGACAAACTTAAGTCCATTCCTGACAGATAAGAACCGGTTGGATCCGCCCTTAACAAGAGTGTGGAGAATTGAAAATGAATGTTTTTTCTGAAGATCAATCCAATAACGGAGCTGATTTTCAGGCAGTACCGTTATGATCTCAATAGCATCGTTGAATGATTTGAATCTTTCAATTGTGTGCATAAGAACCGGTCTTCCGGCTAAATCCAGAAACTGCTTGGGAATTTCTGCCCCCATTCGTTTACCACTTCCACCCGCTACAATTATAACGTACAGATCCATAAAAATCAAATTAAACCTTGCTTATTTCCGACTCTTTTCCCCTTTATTTTTTGCCCACTGCTGGCCTCATGTACTCACCCCCTTACTTGCTCCGCTCAGGATTTCCCCCCTTTGCTTCGTAAAGAAGGGGTGCCATGCCCGAAGGGACACGACGGGGTAGTTGGTTCTATCTCAACCTATGCTTCAGTCTGTCTTTCTATACTTTCGTGTAGAGAAATCTTTTTATGCTTCTTTTTGGTGTTTTTGCAAATTCTTCAGGATATATCCTGAATTTACTTACAGCCATGAATTCAGGTAATCTCTCATTCACCTCTTTTTTGGTTTTATCCAAATATTCAATAAGCTGTTCCTCTGAAATATTGTCCCTTTTCATCATTTCATAATCGGGAAAAACCAAGGCGATCAATTTATTATCCACTGAAATTACTACCGATTCGACTATATAATCTTTATTATTTATAACAGCCTCAATTTCTTCAGGATAAATATTTTGACCTGATGGCCCGAGTATCATACTTTTGCTTCTTCCTTTAATGAAAATATTGCCATCTTTATCAATAACACCAAGATCGCCGGTATGCATCCAGCCTTTATCATCAAACATCTCCCTGGTTGCTTTTTCATTTTTATAATAACCTGTCATCACATTCTCCCCCCTTAGAATAATCTCTCCAACAACAGTTTCCGGATCAGGAGAATCAATTGTAACTTCCAATGTGTCAACTGCTCTTCCGGATGCGCCAATTTTAGTAGTGTCCCAGGAAGCATAACTGATGAGAGGTCCGCATTCAGTCATTCCGTACCCGACAGAAAATTTGAACCTGATTTTTTTAAAGAATTTCTCAGCATCTGGATTAAAAGCAGCTCCCCCGATAACTATTTCCTTAAATTCTCCGCCAAATGTTTCAACCAGTTTTTCGCTTATCTTTTTATAAAGTATTTTATTCAGCAAAGGAACAGCAAGTAAAATTTTCATGTAAGGTTTACTTATAACCGGCAACAACTGCTTTTTGAATATTTTCTCAATTACAAGTGGAACTGAAATAATCAGTCGTGGTTTTATCTCTTTAAATGCCTGAATTATAATTTGTGGCGATGGAGTCTTTGAAAGGATTGTAATATGACAACCAATTGTAAAGGGGAAAAGGAATTCAAATGCACATCCATATGTATGGGCAAGAGGAAGGAACGAAACAAGAGGGTCTCCTGCTTTTAAAGGCATATTATTCTGAGCATACCTGACGTTGGCAGCCAGGCTGTTATGAGTAATCATCACTCCTTTTGAAAAACCAGTCGTTCCTGAAGTATAACTGATAACTGCAAGTCCGTCATTCGATATATCAGAGAATTTAATATGTTCCTTTTTAAGGTCAGGGAACGCACTTGAATATTTTTCCTCAAGTGAAGAGAAAATTTCTTTAACTGCCTGGGTACCTGAATTTATTATTCTGAAGTCATCAAGAGAAAACACTCCTATTATCTCAGCCATTTTGGTGATATCTAAAAGATCATAGATTTTATCATCTACGAAAAGTAACTTAGAATCAGAATGGTTAATAATATTAGTGAGATCAGCCGGTTTGAAATCAGGAAGAATTGGCACAATTACAGAGCCATAGGTTACAGCTGCAAGATAGGTAATGCACCAGTTCGCTGAATTCCGTCCAGCAAGAGCAATTTTATCACCTTCTTTTATTTCTGATCCTTTAAAGAGAATATGAAGTTTAAGTATCTTTTCAGCTATCTCCTTGTAAGAAAGACCTTTTTCTTTATAATTCGACAAAGCCTCAATTTCCCAGTTTTGCCTGATACTCTGTTCAATGTACCCGATTAAACGTTCCTGTATCATATATTTGGGGTTTTAATATTTTCGACAAGATTCCGGTTTTATCAACAAATCAAAATTCAATAGTTCATGTATATAAGATGCACCTAATTGTTCTGTTTTACCTTTGTGTTACTTTGTGTTTTACTTTGTGAAACTTTGTGCTTAAAATGGATTTTTTTTATCACAAAGGAACTCAAAGGTTATCACAGAGGTTCTCAAAGGATTTTTAGATATCCGCAGGATAAGAATCTTTAAATGAAATACATCACAAGAATAGCTATAATTGAAATAATATTTACTACTGTGAAAAAGTAATTATAACCTTCCCTTTTTTTGCTGAACTGTCCAAGTTTCCGCGCAAATATACCAATGGTCGGAACAAAAAGAACAACCAGGAATGCGAAAAATTCAATTCCGAAGAATACAGTTTCCAGACCTCCTTTCACAAGCGCTGACAAATAAATAACTATCAGAAGGACCAACAAATATAACAAATAACTTATTTTAAGAAGTAGTGTTGAGAGCATCCTCCTTTTATGAAGCTCATGTGGTTTAAGATAAGCGTAGGCAAGTGAAAAAACAATTAGAATAAAAACAACCCCAAGAATATGATTGAGTACCGCAGGAAAATTGGCCATATCCAAAGGTATTAATTTATTAATCAAGATTCTTTATTTGTCCATACAAGTGAGCTCGCGCCAAGCACAGCAGCATTATGAGTACTTAACTGCGACGGCAGAAGTTTAACTTTCCCTTTGTAAATGCTGAGAAGGTTTTCTTCCATATATTCTTTTGCCGGCTCAAAAATCAGATCCTTGGCAAGAGCGAGCCCTCCAAAAAGAAAGATTGCTTCAGGGTTGGTATGTGCCACAACATCGGCAAGTTTGAAGCCGAGCATCCTGCCGGTATGAGTAAATGCCCTCTTAGCGATATAATCACCACGTTTTGCGGCATCATGTATAATTTCGGCATCCAGTTCTTCAAAACTTAATTTTCTCAGCTCACTGGGTTCATTACTGTCAGCCATTATCTTTAGCAGAGATCTTTTGAGTCCGGTAGCCGAGACATATGTTTCAAGACAACCTTTTCTGCCGCATCCGCAATCGCGGTTTGATGGACCCGGTCGAATGGCTGTATGTCCGATTTCGCCTGCAAATCCATCATGTCCATATAGCAGCTTCCCATCAATAACAAACCCGCTGCCAAGACCGGTACCCAAAGTAATTACCACAAAGTTTTTCATCCCTTTGGCTCCTCCGTATATCATTTCTCCCACAGCTGCTGCATTTGCATCGTTTGTTACGATTACCGGAAGGTCTGTGTGCCTGTTAAAAATCTCTGCAAGAGGAACAATCCCTTTCCATGGCAGACCCGCAGCATGTTCAATAGTCCCTTTATTGATGTTACCCATGGGGGCGCCTATTCCAAATCCTATTACTTCGGTGACGTTCCCTATCTTCTGAGCTGTAACTTGTATTTTTTCGTATAATGCTGCTACAAATACCTCAATTTCTTCATAATGTGAGGTTTTTAATTTGTCTTCCCCAAGAATGTTACCTTCCCTGTCGACAAAACCAAAGACTGTATTTGTACCTCCGATGTCTATACCTACTGCTACCTCTTTTTTTGCCATGATTCTCTGTATAATTACTTTATATGTGTAAATATAACAATTACAAATATTCTAGTCACTAATTTATTGATTTTCTTCGTTCACTTCATCCCCACTTTGCTTTGCTGAAGCTACGCGAAAGCGAAGAGGGGAGCGAAGAATCGAGCCGCTAAAGGCGGTGAGCTCGACGAAGTCAAAATCAATTTACTCCCTTGGGACCGGGTTAAATAAATTGATTTTCAAGCGACTTTATGTATTTTACCGTCTACTCCGGAATATATTCATTCCCGACTTTTCTTGCCCTGATCGGTTTATCCAGATCAATTCCGAGTGAAATCCCGGTTTCGACCAGAATATTCCATCCTGCTGCAAGCTGAACATATTCAGCATATTGACCACCATCAGGAATGATTATTGTCGGGAACATGGTTTTTTTGGATGATACCGCAATGATATTCATTCCTACACCTTTCACCAGGCATTCATTAAATTTCCCCATTTCAGCGGCAAATGGTTCTATCCATATCAGAACTTCATTTTTGTCCATTACTTCCTCAATACCATGAACAGCAAAAGTTCCTTCCAGGAATGCTGATTTTTTTCTTGTAATCTCATTGGTCTTCAGTGCCAGTTCTTCAGCAACACCATTGTTTCTTCCTGCAAAGTATATTGTGCTTGCTTTTTTGATTATTTCAGTTATAGCCGGTTCAATATTTAATGTCAGAGCCTTTTCAGTTTTATCTGCCAGGTCCTTAAGCCCCTCCATTTTTTCACCATTCACGATTCTGAACAATGAATCATAAAAAAGTCCCTGTTCAATCACTGACTTGGTTGCTGCAACAGCGTTTTCTTTACCACAGATTAATATGTGCGTAGCTGTGGCAATTTCTTCAAGCTTGGTTTTCGGGTTTGCAGTAAGACCAAAGACTGCTGTATGTTTTTGTTTTTTAAGTAATGTTGTCAGACGGACGACTTCTTTTGTCTGCCCCGAGTTGGAAGCAGCAAAAACTGCATAGTCCTTCAGATTATACTCTTCGGCCTGTGTACAGCCTTCTGTTACAAATGGCAGAGTTAACCCTTTCTTATGAGACGCATATATTGCTCTTTTCGCAGGAAAAATCCTGCTGCTGCCCTCTCCTGTAAGAAATAATCCTTTGCGCTTCTTTACAGCTTCTGCAAATTTAGTTGCAGCTTCAGGTTTAAAGGAGTTAATTATCTCCGGCGTTTCCATCATCTCCCTTACAAGGGCATACTTATTATACTTTTCTTCTGATAGTTTCATAATTATTATATTTTATTTTATGAGAAATTCTGAAAGATCATTCTGAACCTGGGTTTCTTTCTGGAAACCTCCTCCAAGATGCTGCCAGTAAACTTCAGCATATTCAACCCCCGCCATTTTGCCATAGTTGCGATTCCCTTCAAGCACATATCCGAAGAAATCGTTCATTTTATGCATGTGCTGCATTAACTCAATCTGCGAGATATGATAACCGAGCATTTTTTTCTTTGTGTCAATAGCTGATTCTATATCGACAAAAAAATGGGGCGGGACAATCTGTGATCCCAACGGATCTGATAAGGTCAGCGGGGAAGTATGATACAGCAATGGTGTGATTTCGAGAGCTTTTTCCTTTACAGGAACCGTTCCAAGTGAAGAGACCATAGCTGCCGTTTCAACAATATTGGCTGTTGTACGGTGATCAGAATGGTAATCAGAAGGAAGATGAGTGAATATGATGCCAGCTCCGACTTTTCTCATAAGAGATATTGCTTTTAACCTTAACTCTTTTGTATCAAAAAGAAATCCATCGGTTCCCCCAAGCATATAATATTCAGCATCCAGAACTGAAGCTGCTTTTTTTGCCTCTTCAATCCTGACCTTCGCCGTCTCTTCCATAGTCATATTACAACCGCCAAGGTCCCCAGCGGTCAGTGTGGCAATAACAATCTTATAGCCTTTGTCTTTTAATAGTTTCAAAACTCCTGCATTCCATGCTTCCGCATCATCCGGATGGGCATGAATTGATAGTGCAACTTTATTAAATTCTTTAGTCATAACTGATTTTTTTATTTTCTTTTGGCATATATTTTTTCGAGTTGTATAAATTCCGGTAGTTCTCCTGCAAGGGGTTTCATGTACTCAATGAATTTTTGAGATACATGATTTCCTTCCTTATTAAAAAACTCTGCTGCCATTGGTTTTGCCGAAACAGCAACTTCTTTTAACAGGACTTTCCCAAATTCAATGGTATAGGGGTTATTTGAAGTTCGTTTAATACTTACCATAAACCCTGATTCCCCTCTCTCAGCCAGGTTAACTGCTTCGACCCCACAGCGATAGGCCTCATCAAGGTCAATTGTTGATGATCTCACGAAGTCGCACATTATCAACGACTCTGTGATTTGAAATTCACCCCTGTATCCGAACTCACTTGTTATCATCCGGTGAAGGCTGAGTGCAACGCTTGATCCACCCATCGCACCAAATTCTGTATTATTAAACTTATCCTTCGCAGTCGCAGAACTTACCGGAGTACCATCGGCATATTTTAATCCTTCTCCGCAGACTATTGAAACCCACCCATATTTTTTAATACAGACATCAGCTTCTTTCAGGAACTTATCGCGGTCAAAATGAAATTCCGGAGCATAAATAAGATGGGGAGCATCTTCTTCATTTTTCCTTGCCAGGGCAGTTGCAGCAGCAAGCCAGCCGGCATCTCTGCCGATTGTCTGATAAATAACAAAAGTATCAACTTTCTGCATGTCTCGGGCAAGAATTCCGGCCTGCATAACATTCAGAATGTTTGACCTTGCTGCAGAGGCAAATCCCGGCGTATGATCTGTTCCGAACAGATCATTATCAACAGTTTTAGGAATACCGATACCTGTCAGTTCGTATTTTTCATTCCTGCAATAGGTCTCAATACGATGGATGGTGTCCATTGTGTCGTTACCGCCTATCAAAAAGAAATACCTGATATCATATTTCTTAAGCACATCAAGAATAAGAGGAAGATCTTTCTCCTGGACCTTATGACGTGATGACCCCAATGCTGA
>PLLX01000125.1 GCA_003141415.1 Bacteroidales bacterium | reverse complement strand
AAACGCTAATCACAAGTACATTTCCAAATCATAATAAATAAGCTACCGGGGCTTTCAGCTTTTCGGCAAGTTGAATTATTTCTTTATGTGCCTCCGCCGCACCCAGTCCGCAGTAAATAGTGACCTTTTTATGCGAGTTAAGTAGTTCAGCCAGTTGCAGCAGCTCATTTTCCGATGGCCTGACGAAAGGCTTGTTCCGGAAAAGAGTAGTTGTAGTTTCTGCTGCTGCTGCGGGAAGGTTGGTAATATCACCAGGTAATCCAAGGACAGCTACCCCTTTTTTATGGACGGCATTCTGAAGAGCGGCCTGCAGCATGCGTGGCAATTGTACAGGTGTAGCAGCAACCTGGTTATAGCAACTGCAATCCTCAAAAAGTTTGATTGTGTTTGTTTCCTGAAAATAGCTTGTTCCAAATTCTTTGGCAGGGAGTGTAGAAGCAATGGCCAGTACGGAAGCCGATGACCGATGTGCATCATACAACCCATTTATCAGGTGGACATGTCCTGGTCCACTGCTTCCGGCACAACATGCCAGCCCATTCAGCTGGGCCTCTGCACCGGCAGCGAAGGCGGCAGTCTCTTCGTGCCATACATGGATCCATTTGATTTTACCATTACGGTGCACTGCTGCATTTACATGATTGAGACTATCCCCTGTTACGGCATAGATCCTTTGGATACCTGCTTCAACTAATATTTCCACTAGTTGATCTGATATATTTTTGCTCATAGTAGGTTTTTTAAATCCTTATTTGTAGCATCGAGTCATTTAGTTGCACAAAAATCAAATCTGTTCCAACACAGTCCGGCAGATTTTGAACCCTGGTTGATCATTCAGTGCAAAATGAATATCTATGAGATAAATATGGAAGCCTATCTCATCCATATTAGAGACTTACTCTGTTGTTTTTCCGTCAAATTTAGTTGCGTTATTTTCGGCATCTGTTTTTGTTGCCCTTATGATGCCGTCTTTGTGTTGAGGGAGAGCATAAATTGTATACATTTTCAATTCCTTTACGGCATCTGTATTTATTACATTATGCTTAGAACCTGCAGGGACAATAATTGCATCACCACCTTCAATATCATATTCATTTCCATTAATAATACATTTGCCCTTCCCGCTTTCGAACCGGAAAAACTGATCACTTTTATCATGAATTTCTTCACCAATTTCTTCACCCGGTTTTAAGCTCATTAACACAAGCTGAAGATGCTCCCCTGTGTATAATACTTCTCTGTAATTCTCGTTTTTCAGGACATTATTTTCAATATTACTTTTAAATCCTTTCATTGTAGAATTCCTTAATTCTACAGAAGATGAAGTGTCCTTTGCATTTTGATGTTTAGTATTCTCTGAATTATTATTACAACCAAAGAAAATAATAATAAATAGGCCTAAAATTAGATGTGATTTTTTCATTTTGCAGTGTTTTATTGTTTTTTTATAAATGTACAGGATTATTCCGGTATAAGTTTTTTGCTTATTTCCCTGCAAATTTTATCAACTCTGAATTAAATTTTTGAGTTTCCTCCAGGAATAAGCTATGACCACTGTTCTCAAAAACAACAAGATGTGAATTTAAGAGGCTGGCTTTCATCTGTTCTGCCAAATCGAAAGAACATATTTTGTCTTTTTTGCCGTGCATAATCAATGTCGGAATTTTTATATTTACCAGATCACTTCTCAGGTCCGTATCACGCAGAGCGATTAAACATTGAGCCGTTGCATAAGAAGAAGCGCTCAAACAAATTCCATTTAACCAACTACCTATGCCTTCATTTAGTGAGGTTTCCGTAGCGGAGAATATCTTTGCGAAATCAGATAAAAGCTTTGGCCTGTCCTTATAATTCAATTTAATTAAGTCATCAACAGCACTCTGTGGAAGATTATATGGAAAATCTTTACGTTGTGTCCAGATCGGGGCTGCTGCTCCGCATAAAACCAGCTTAGAAACATGAGCTCCCTTATATGCTGACACATAACGGATCGCAATAGCTCCGCCCATAGAAAAGCCAGCTAAAACAGCATCTTTTATGTCAAGTTTACTTAGAATCTTTTTTATATCCGATACGTGTATATCGTAATTATACGCACTGTAAGGTTTATCAGATTTGCCAAATCCTCTTAATGTTATACCAATTACACGGAAATTTTTATTAATCAGGTCGTTGTATTGATATTCATACATTTCATCACTTAACGGCCAACCGGGAATTAACACAATAGGTCTGCCTTCACCTGCATCTGTAATGTGAAGTCGAACATTTGGTTCTACTTCAATATATTCTGCCCGGGTCATGTCAGACTTTGATTTCTCANNTTTTCTATTGCATTCATCATTGGTGGAGGTCCGCATACATAAATATTTTTTTTTTGGTCTTTAACATAATCCTTTAAAAAATCTTCGGTGATTTGCCCATGTGCATATCCATCTGCTTTTTCGTCAGATAAAATGTTGATGAAATTTCTGCCTAATAATTTTTTAAATTCATGTGCGAGTATGATATCACCTTTGGTTTTATTGGCAAAGATGAGCTTGTTATTACCAATTAAATTTTTAGACTTAAGGTCTCTGAAGATGCAAATAAATGGAGTAACACCTGCTCCTCCGGCAATAAATACGCCTTCACTTTTATAGGCAATTACACCAAAGACATCGTGCAGAATCAACTCATCATTATTTTTCAGCTGCAGAAGTTCATTGGTAACACCTTTGTGCGAAGGATACGTTTTAATGGAAAACTCAAGATAATCATGCTGTGGAAGACAGGTGAAAGTGAATGGTCTTTTTTCCTTTATCCAACCCTCTTTGTTTATCGAGATTTCGGTGGCTTGTCCGGGAGTATAATTATAATGACGGGGCTTCTCAGTAACAATTTTAATCACATCATGTGTGATGTGCTTAATCGAATTTATCTTTACAATATGTTGAGTCATTGCATAAATAATTTTCGAACCAGATAGTATCTTAAATTTTTTCTTTTATTTACTTTATGTTCAATGATTTTAAAGCAGTTTCATATCTCCTGGTGACTTCCAACCAGTTTACAAT
>PLLX01000253.1 GCA_003141415.1 Bacteroidales bacterium | reverse complement strand
GCTGCCAGAAATCATGGAAATTATGTGTAAGAGTTTTATTAAGGTTTTCAATTTTCTGTTTTAGTATACGGCTCGACAATTGCTGAAAAAAGGAATAATCGAGATGAGCCAGAGAAAGGAAATTTCTGGCAGCTTTATAACCTTCAACATTTTCATTCCCGCTGATAATATCTTCCATGTCAATCCTGTTGGGAAGAAGACTCCCAAAGTCTTCAAACAACTCAAAGACAGGACAGTACTCAAAATATTTCTTCCCTAAATAAGCATTATTAAACTGTGACTTATATGACTGAATGCTTTCATTTACCTTATTCACAGCCTCTTCCTCAGTGTTGCCTTCAATGATATATCCTGAAAACGCTACATGACTATCCAACTCTGCTACGCTGATTTCTTTCTCAAATCTTGATTTCTGGTAATCGTAAAGCACTTCTTTCCATTCTGCATCAACATCATTTTCAAAAGGACGCATCAGAAGTGTCATTCTCTGATGACGTTCTTCCAGTTTAACTGAAAGTTCCTTGAGATGACTTTCTATCTGGTAACATTTTTCCAGAAGTTTTTTCCACTTTTCACCTGCCCTTTTAACTGTTTGTTTCTTTAAAAGAAGATCATTGATCTCTTCTTTCTGTTTCTTTAATTCATTAAGCTGATTTTTCAGTCCCGGGTGATGGGTATTTTTATGATTTTCTGCCTCTGCCGGTTTCCTGCCGAATAACCGGAATCTGAATCTTTTCACTTCATCCGGTGAAAGTTTGGATCTGATTTCTGATTCTTCTTCAATAAGCCTTGAGAATGTTGTTTCCAGATCATGGATAGATATCATTTCTTCATCCAGTTTCACAGTTACATCATTGAGATAGATTCTCCAGGCATCTTCCAGTGAATCAAGATACTGGCTTATTTCACCGCTGACATTTATAATTGAAGAAAGATCCGCGATCCAACTCCTGGTAAGCTCCAGATGAGTCAGTTCAGAGAGTAACTCTTTTAATTCGGTGCCCGGGTTATCAGTAATTTTAATCAACCACCCTTTTGGAATAGTGAAACGGCAGCTCACTTCAGGTAAGGATAGGTCACTGCGCAATACATCCTCAGAGATAATACCTGAATAGAAAACTTTCAAACCCTCCAGAACTGATGTCTTTCCTGATTCGTTCTGACCAATTAGACATGTTATGTTATCGGGAGAAATATTCTGCCAACCGGTATCTACAATTGACCTGAAGTTCCTTATTCTGAAAGCTTTGAGCCTCATCATTATATTAATAATTATAATTGGAAACCAATAACCAGAACATCATCTACCTGCTGGGCTTTGCCTTTCCACTCATTGAAAGCACTTTCGAGATGTTGTTTCTGCTGTGCCATCGGGAGCTGCTCAAACGAATGTATTATCCTTTTGAAATGCTTGTACTTAAATTTTTTATCTGTAATTTCTCCGAACTGATCGGAGAAACCATCTGAAAACAAATAAAATGAATCGCCGGGTTTTGTTTCTATGCAATTATTTGTGAATGAAGCCTCCTTTACAGGCTCGACACCTAAGGTCATCTTATCGGGTTTGAATTCAGTCAGTTCCCCGTTTCTTATCATAATAAGAGGCCTGTTTGCACCTGAATACTGTAATTTCCCGGTGACACAATCCACCATACATAACCCTATATCTATACTGTCCTGTGCATCACGGCAGTTACCAGTCTGATGAAGTGCCAGCATAATTTTCTCCCTCATAAGGTTAAGTATCCTATTGGCATTCAAATTAATATCCGACTGCATTACCTCATTCAGAAAGCTTATTCCGAGAATACTCATAAGTGCACCCGGAACACCGTGTCCCGTACAATCACCAGCAGCAATACACATTTTCTGCTTTGTACAGAAAGCATAATAGAAATCCCCGCTTACAAAATCGCGCGGAAGGAAAAGAATAAACAGATCTTTAAGCCTTCCTTTGAGTATTGCCGGATTAGGCATTAACGCACGTTGTATCATTTGTGCATAACGCAGGCTGGCAACATGATCATTCATACCCTGCTTAGGGAGCAATGAAAGCAGGTCGGGATTATCTTGCTTTTCGAGGCTCATACTTGTATCTCATTAATAGGGACAATAAATATACATTATTTTTAATCCTGTTCTAACAGGCTTTGTACATTTTAGTGATCTCCTCGTTTAAGAAGAACTACATTTTCAACATGATGAGTTTGGGGAAACATATCCACAGGTTGTACCGCTGCAACGTGGTAATCTTTTGAAAGCAATTGTATATCACGCGATTGCGTAGAAGGATTACAACTTATATAGACAATTTTATCAGGGGCAGCTGTTACAATAATTTTTATAACGTCCTCATGCATTCCTGCTCTTGGCGGATCAGTAATAATAACATCCGGTTTACCATTAGAGGCGAAAAACGATTCAGAAAGTACATCTTTCATGTCACCGGTAAAGAAGCGGGTATTACCAATTCCGTTTATTTCCGAATTAATAATTGCATCCTGTACGGCTTCATCAACATATTCAATACCTATTACCCTATCAGCATAAGCTGCAATATAATTTGCAATTGTTCCTGTTCCGGAATAAAGATCATACACTATTTCCTTCCCGGTAAGTCCTGCAAAGTCTTTGGCAATACGATAAAGTTCCAGTGCCTGCTTTATATTTGTCTGATAAAATGATTTTGCCCCAATTCTGAACTTTAATCCATCCATACCTTCATCTAAATGATTCTCCCCCTTATAAAGTATTGGCACCTGATCATTAAGTGAATCGTTTCTCTTAGAATTAATAACATACATCAGCGAGGAGATCCGTGGAAATTCTGATGCAAGAAAATCAAGTAACCCATTTCTTTTCTCAGCATCATCATGAAAGAAGACAACAATAACCATTACTTTGCCTTCTAACGAGTTACGGATCACAATATTTCTTAGAAATCCATTTTGTCCCCGAAGGTCAAAAAATTGCAGGTTATTCTTATGTGCATACTCCCTGACAGCATTTTTTATTGAATTTGACGGCTCGGGCTGAAGATGGCATTCTTTGATATCGAGAACTTTATCAAACAGGCCGGGAATATGAAAACCAAGTGCATCTTCCTTTTCAAACTTATTACCTGAAAATACCTCCTCTTTTGTTCGCCATCGCTTGTCCGAAAATGTGTATTCAAGTTTATTCCTGTAATTATATATCTCAGAAGATCCTAAAATCGGGTTAATTTCAGGCAGCTCAATCTTCCCAATCCTGGTCAGATTATCCCTCACCTGCTTTTCCTTAAACTTAAGCTGAAGATTATACGGGAGATGCTGCCACTTGCAACCACCACAAACTCCGAAATGGATACATCTGGGCTCAATCCTGTCAGGTGAGTATTCATGAAACTTTACAACTCTCCCTTCAAGATATTTTTTTCTTTTCTTAATTACCTTGATATCAACAAGATCACCGGGAATAAGCATCGGAACAAATACTACGAGATTATCAACCCTTGCCAATGCATTTCCTTCAGCTCCGATATCGGTTATCCTGACTTTTTCCAAAAATGGCAATTCCTTTCTTCCTCCCACTTCTCTCCCCTTTCAAATATTTAAATACACTACCCCAATCTGCGCAAATATAACTGAAGCAACACTAAACAAGGCACCCAGAATAAAATAAATTTGCTTTTTTTACTTAATAGCTGGAAATTAGCGATAGTAATTTGTCTCGCAACAAATTAATTTAATTAATCACTTATTATACTGACTTTTATGAAAAGAGCTATTTTCTTCGTGCTACTAACCATCGTGAGCCTCTTATCATTCGCTCAGAACCTTGTTATAAATCCGGGTTTTGAGACATGGGAAAAATCGAACAAACCTGCCGGATGGACAACTGCCCAGAATTGTCTTAAAGATTCGGATAACATTAAATCGGGAAGTTATTCATGCCGTCAGGATGGAGGAACAAAATACCTTGGACAATCATTATCAATTGTTCCGGGGAAACGATACAGGCTTTCATTCTTCTATAAAACTGTAATCACTGGATCCGGCAATGGCTGCAGGACCTGGTGTTACTGGAAAGATGCAGAAGGCAATAACCTTACTGACGTTTCAACAGATGATATATTACGGCCCTCTAAATATCTGAAAAGTGATAGATGGCAACAGTTTTCAGTTGATTTAGCCGCTCCTGCAGGTGCATCTTCATTTTATCTTGAAGTCAGAACCTATCAGAATAGTGTTACTTATTTCGATGATTTTAGATTTGAAGAAAATGTGACAACTTTTGTTAATATGGAAAAGATTCAGAATATAAGAATATATCCTGATCCTGCACATGACTACCTGATAGTAAGTAATATAACAGATGCACAACAGATTTATATTCAGAGCCTTACAGGCACAATTCTATGGTCATCAAGTTTCTCCGGAGAGCAGACTGTTACGATCCCCGTTTCAAAATTAGCCGACGGGATATACATAGTCAGAATCCTCACATCCGATAAAACGATCACACGAAAATTTATCAGGGAAGCATATTGAAAAGGCGGAAGTCAGAAGTCAGAAGACGGAAATTGGAGGTCAAGAGTTGAAGCTAACATAGCCAATACTCAAACTTTGAACTTCGGACTTCGGTCTCCGGACTTCGGACTTCAGTATACTTTTCCTATATTTGCAGACATTTAACATTTTATATGGTTTCGGTTCAGGATATCTCAGTTTCATTTGGCAGTTTTGATTTGTTAACAAATATCTCCTTCCTGATAAATGATCAGGACAGGATTGGGCTGGCAGGGAAAAATGGTTCAGGAAAATCAACTCTCCTTAAGATTATTTCAGGCCTTCAGAGTCCCAGTTCGGGGCAGGTTGATATGTCTAAAGATGTTACAATTGGATATCTTCCGCAACAGATGAAAGTAGATGATAATACAACTGTATTAAATGAGACCATAACAGCATTTTCTGAACTTATCAGTCTCTCTGAGGAGATTGAACATTCCAGCTCTGAGATTTTGAGAAGAAAGGACTATGAATCACCCGATTATCTGAAACTGTGCGATCACCTTGCGGTAGTTGAGGAAAGGTACCGAATGCTTGGAGGGACAAACTATATGACAGAAGCGGAGGTAACTCTGCTTGGGCTGGGATTTGAACGAAAAGATTTTGACAGACCAACTAAAGAATTAAGTGGTGGCTGGAGAATGCGAATTGAACTAGCCAAGATCCTGCTGAAAAAGCCTTCTCTCTTTCTTCTTGATGAACCAACTAACCACCTTGACATTGAATCAATCCAATGGCTGGAATCATTTCTTTCAGGTTACTCAGGTGCGGTTGTTCTTGTATCTCACGACCGAGCTTTTCTTGATAATGTGACCAAAAGAACCATTGAAATCTCCCTTGGAAAGATTTATGANNTGAAAAGTTTATTGAACGGTTCAGGTATAAAGCTACAAAAGCGGTTCAGGTTCAGTCGAAGATCAAACAACTCGATAAAGTTGAAAGACTTGAAGTTGATGAAGAAGATAAAAGCGCAATTAACCTGAGGTTTCCTCC
>PLLX01000104.1 GCA_003141415.1 Bacteroidales bacterium | reverse complement strand
GGGTTCTGAACAAGATTTGGGTTCGCAGTCAATTTAGATTTAGGAATCGGATACAGACTAAGATAAGGATCCGATTTCGCATTAACAACATCGGTACTATTGAGATGTTGAAGAACCCATTTATTGACCTGGCTCCATAATCCAAACCTGATCAGATCCTGACGCCTGGATTGTTCAAACGCCATCTCACGTCCCCTTTCGTTGAATAATTCTCCGCCTGCAACCACAGGACCAGCCAGATCAAAACTCAGCTTGCCATCCAGTGAAGTAAGACCTGTTAATCCAGCGCGTGATCTGATCTGGTTAACAAGTGCCAGTGCGCCTGCATCAGTGGAACTACCACTCTTACGCCATAAAGCTTCTGCTTTCATCAGCAGCACATCGGCCTAACGGAATACAGAATAATCATTGCTCATATCAGATGTACCACCAATCTCAAATTCCCATTTGCCTATTCTTACACCTGACTGGCGCCAGCACTGGGGACCAAACTCATTGATCTGAGGGGCCGGTTGTCCATTGATAAGATCGCCCATATTTCCAAAATTAAGAGGTTTCCCATCCGGATCTGCGCCATCAGCGCCATCATCAATCACTAATCCGCCTCCTAATTTGTATTGAAAACCTGCAATGAAATTGCCACGTTTTGTGGCGGGACCTGTCAGTGTACCTACATCGCCTCTTCGTAAATCAGTGGCATCATATGAGTTGTAGAACTTCTCCAGCGAACAGTAACCATTCCAGGGCTGGAATGTAAGATTATATGTATACTGACTTGCGTAGTGCAAAGATGCTGCATTCATATTGAATCCTGTGAAGAATATCTTGTCGTAGGGTATGGCAAAGATAAATTCTTTTGATCCCTGATTGTTCACATTGAAATTGGCAAAATAATTTGATTCCAGATTATATTTACCTGAGTTTATAATCTCATCACAGGCAGTAATCACTTTATCCCATTGTGCAGTGCCAGAATAAACCTGGGAATTCAGATACAATTTGGCCAATAAGAATTTTCCTGCATAAAAGTTCATGCGGCCATAAGTTGATCCGTCAACATTTTTCGTAAGCAGTGGAACGTTTGTTTCCAGATCGCTGACAACATTTCCGAATACAGTTGCTCTTGCAATCTGTGGAGGTGCAGCCTGGGCATTTGCGAAGTCATTGTCATAAGGTACGTTTCCATACAAATCAATCAGCTGCCAGTAAAAGAAACTACGAAGTGTAGTCATTTCACCAACATATGCGCTGGCAACATCTTTGTTCACCTGTCCTCCAGCAGACAGCGTATTGAATTGATATATAAGTCTGTTAGCAGTACTTACACCTGAATAGCAAAAATCCCATGGACCATTAATAAATTCGTCGTAATAATCCCATGAATGCAAATGAAGTCTTCTCTGGTCACCACCGTCGTCCCAGTCCGATCCCCTGGTAGGAACAATTACTTCGTCGGTGGTCATCTCCTGAACTTCGTTAATATCACCGGTAGCATAGCCCCCAAGTTGAGTATAAGCAGAACCGAGCGCAGCCACAAACTCCGCATCAGTCTTGAAGAAATTGGAAGGCATTACCTCACTGTATAGTGTTTCATCCAGTTTGGTACAACCCTGGCTGAAAGCAGCCACTCCCAGTAGAATCAGTATGACTCTAAACAGATATAATGATTTTTTCATTTCATTTCTTTCTTTTGATTTCATATCTTATTCATTTTCAGGATTAAAAAACAAAGTTCGCACCAATCGTAACCGATCTTGTTCTGGGCCATGTACCCCTTCTGTCGACACCGGGTACCATCGGATTATTATAAGTTCCGCTATTCAGTTCGTTATCAACGTATCTTGGATTAGGATCTGGACCTTTATATCTGGTGATATAGAATAAATTGTTACCGGCAAGATACATCCTGATCTTCCTGAATTGCAAATTCTCAGGTAGACTGAAGTTATAACCTAAACTTATGTTATCAAGAGAGATAAATGAAGCATTTTCAATATCAATACTTGTTAAAACACCCGAAGAGTTGCTCAGAAGGGCTCCTGTTGAAGTATTTCTCATATTTGCCGCTGTTTCTGGTAGATTATAAGATGTAATATAACCAGGCACTTCATAAAATGCACGGTATGAATTGAGCAGGTCGTGTCCGAATACACCCCGGAAGAAAATGTCAAAATCCCAGTTTTTATATGTAAACTCGTTGTCAAATCCTGTTGTCGATTTAGGCAGCCCGTTACCAACAACTGTCCAATCCCGGCTATCTATTGATCCATCCCCGTTCTGATCTGCCATGATAATCCGACCGTTCTCATCAATTCCTTTGTCAACATATGCAATCAACTGACCTATTGGTTTGCCTTCCTCTAATCTTATCAACGGGGCACAGCACATCCCGGGAGAACCCAGGTCACCAAGCTCCTGTTTGCTGTAATTTAATGAAGTTCCATTATAAGTGCCTGACAAAGAAACAAGAGTGTTTTTGAGATTGCGTGAACGGGTAAGGGTTATAGTATAAGAGAATTCTGTATTTTTGACAACATTGTAATTAAGCGTCAGTTCCATACCGCTGCTTTTTATTTTCCCAAGGTTCAGCCATGCAGTATAATAAAGATTTGGGGGGACAGGAACAATATACTGGTACAATAAATCTGAACTTGTACTGGTGTAATACTCCCATGAACCGGATAATCTGGATTTGAAAATTGAGAAATCAAATCCCATATTAAATTCACTTTTCTTTTCCCGGTTAAGATCAGGATTAGCATTGCTCACCGGTGAATATGATGGAACGAAATTTCCGTTATAGTAGGTATTCCACTGTGGCCCCAGAAGTTGCAATGACATATAACTTTCTGCCGGCTGGTTGCCGGTAATACCATGATCGACCCTCAATTTGAGATAGTTCATGAAACTTATGTTCAGGGCTCTGGTAAGATCAATACCCCCCCCAATAGACCGGAACAATCCCCACTTGTTGTTTGCACCAAACCTCGACGAACCTTCATACCTTGCACTGGCAGAGACAAACCAGATATTATTGAAATTCAGATTTATCCTTCCAAAAAATGCTATCAGTCTATTTGAATTTTTATAAATGGTAATTGTGCCTTTCCCATTTTTGAAATCGAGAGCTGCTGCCAGATTATTGAAGCTAAAATCGTCTGTTAAAAAATTTCCACCCTGTGCAAAAAAGCCTTCGTTAACATAATCCTGGTAAGAGTACCCACCTAAAAGGTTGAGGTTGAGAAGTGAGGCTAAATCCCCGTTATAATGAATTGTTGATTCAAAAAGCCTGTTTGAAGAATTATCCTGTTGTCTTGAAGCCAATCCATTTGTATTCATACCACCCCAGTAATCATATTTGCTAAAATACTTATCGTCTGTCTGGTTGATACCCTGTTGTGAATATATGGCGTCAATTGCAAGACCGTTTATGATCTTATAATTGCCCTTTAAAGACATATTGAATATTCTTTTTAGCCCCTCATTTTTATCTAATTCCATAAATGCAACCGGGTTATAATAATCGAAGAGAAGCTGTTGGAAATACCCGTCATATATGGCATATTGAGGATCAGTGCTTCTTACAGGAGCGGTTGGATTAAAGATCGCTGCATAATGAAAAGCTTCAGCAAAACCAAATTGTGATTTTCTTTCAGTTGCCCTCAGGTTCATATCCAGAGTAAGCTTGTCCTTCAAAGCTTTTTGTGAGATATTAATTCCTCCGTTTAACTGGGAATATCCGGTATAGATTAAAATTTCATCTCCACTCCGGTAATTTACTGAAGCATGGTAAGACGTTTTTTCGGTTCCTCCTGACATTGAAAAATTATGAACCTGCGAAATGGCTGTTTGTTCAATTTGCTTAAACCAGTTTGTATTTTCTCCAAAATCAGTACCATACCCAGTTTCCTTAGACATAGCTCTCCATTCTGTGGAATTCATCATTGGTGTATTTTTTGCAACTGTCTCTGCAGATGAATAAACATTATACTCTATCACTGATTTGCCTGTCTTGCCTTTTTTTGTTGTTATGAGTATTACCCCTTCTGAACCCCTGATTCCATAAATCGCTTCAGCAGCACCATCCTTCAAAACAGTTATTGATTCAATATCTCCCGGATCCACATTTTCCAATGAAGCATCTGCCACTCCGTCAATTACTATCAGTGGCATAATATTGGATCTAATTGTACTCAATCCTCGTAAGCTTATCTAATACGACCCATTTGGGTCCCCTCCTGGTTTACTGATAGATAAACCTGATACTTTACCCTGAATCAATTGCCAGGGATTGTTTATGTTTCCTTTGTTGAACTCTTCAGATTTAATGCTCGCGACAGAAGAGGTGATTTCCCTTTTCTTCTGGAAACCGTAACCGATATCTATTGTCTCATCAAATGGATTTATGATGGTAGGAATGCTATCAGAAATTGCTTGCTGCGCAAAGACAAACTTAAATGACAAAACAAAGAGAGAAACTAAAAATCCTTTCTTCCAAAATAATTTAGTATTTATCATTCTCAGACAGTTAAGTCAAAATAAAAATACATCTTTTTTCTGAAAGATCCAATGCGATTGATCATGAAAAAGTCAATATTCCGGACCTGAAGAAAATGTATTATGTATTATAGACGACAAGCGATGTATGCCGCAGGACCAAGTTGTTATTTTAAGAATTGGAATACCTGCAGATCTCCGTTATTTACTGCTGCCACCAGATAATGTTTTCCTTTAATGTCTATCTGAACTATTTTCCTGGCATCACCGACTATTTTGAGACCACTTGCACCAGGTATCAGTGGTTTGTAAATATTACTTGTATCACCTAACAAACACCATCCATAACTGGCATCATAGCGACCATATGAAGGTCTTACGGCATAATCATTTCCAACGAGAATCAGATCCTGCTTTCCATCGTTGTTGATATCACTCGCCATTATATCGCGAACCGGTGAAAACTGAGCCAAAGTTGGAAGTTTATCAATCTTGAAAATTCCATTTCCGTTATTCAGAAAAACACAACTCTCAAACAATACTGTTCTTTTTACTATGGATTGATCAATCGCATTCTTCCCAAATATCTCTTTAATAGTTTTGCCACCAAAATCAGAATAGCGGGGATACTTTTTATCCAATCCTGCTATCTGTGCTGATAACTCATCAAGCGATGCAAAGGGGTAGCTGATACCGTCCTGGTAGGAGCATATCACCTGATCAAGAGATCCATTGTTATCAAAATCATTAAGATACATTTCAACGGGTTCCTTTACTGATGCCTTTAGCAAAGAATTAAGTCCTAAATTTCCACCTATCAGATCCATATTGCCATCACCATCGACATCAGCAACACGTATGCAGTTCCACCATCCAGAGGTTTCATCCAGACCGGCGGCGCTTGTAACGTCATTAAAAGTTCCTTTATCATTCCTGAATATACTTACCTTCATCCATTCACCAACTAATACCAGGTCAGGGTGTCCATCTTTATCCCAATCCATCCAGGCTGCATCGGTCACCATACCAACATTCTTAAAAGCTTTTATTCTTTCATCTGACACCAGGCTAAAATGGCCATGTCCGTCATTTTCAAGGAGAAACTGATCGGGCGACAGTCCATAGGCTCCCGGAACTGATCTGGATCCCACGAACAGATCAATGTCCCCATCACCGTCAAAATCGCAGGGTCTCACACATGAGCCATTGTGAGACATGAAAGGTAATACACCTTTGGAAAATCCTCCTTTTCCATCGTTTATCAGCAATAAATCACTTAGTAGGGGATTTCCAATTGCCAGTTCATTACCTCCTCTTACTATATAAAGATCAAGATCCCCGTCCCCATCAGCATCAAAAAAAGCAGCATCAACATCATCTGCAAACCGCTCCCTGGACAGCAACGGAATATCCAAAGCTTTGAAAGATCCGTTTTTTTGTTGGACAAATATTTTAGCCGGCTGTCCTTTAGCTCCGCCAATGAATAGATCGTCCAATCCGTCGCCATTTACATCTCCGACTGCAAGAGCTGGTCCTTCAGCCGACAGGCTATGCGGAATCAATTGTTCGCGGTAGAAATCAACCCAATCGTCTTCTTTATGCCTGAACTCCAGTCCCGGGATCAGGGCAGGGGAGAACAATTTTGTATTCCTGTTATCCTTGAGATTTACACTTAAGGGTTTACTGGCATTTATAATCTCTAATGTGAGAGTTGTGTCTACAGGAACATTTTTAATGATTTGTTCAGAAAGATCAGGCCAGCGCACAAAAATAGAATCAATGACCTCGGCTTTCCCAAGTCCAAAATGTAACACATCGGAGGTAGCAGATAAAAAACCTCTGGTAGGAAATTGTTCTGCAACCTGTTCCTGACCTCCACTGTATAAAGTAACGCGGGCTCCGATTCCCCGTGTGTTCATACCTTTTCCTTTCAATACCACCGATAAAAAATGGTTACCTATCAGGGCACGGGCATTGTTCCTATAGATATAAGCAGGAGCATTGATATTATTGACAATCAGATCAAGATCACCATCATTGTCGAGATCAGCATAGGTGGATCCGTTGGAATATGAAGGAGTATTAAATCCCCATGCTTTCGCCATATTCGAAAATGTGAGATCACCATTATTTTTAAAAATGTAGTTAATATTTGGATGTAGCGGCATCTTTTCATATAGCTCCTTATCACTGTACTTGCTAAGATCACGTGAAGGAAAAACTTCGTTCCCGCCTGTCAGAAATTTTACATAATCAAGGTCATTTGCCCTTCGGTATATACCGTTTGTAATAAAAAGATCTTTCCACCCGTCATTATCTACATCACAGAAGAGAGGCGACCAGCTCCAGTCAGTTGAATAAACTCCGGCCAGCAATCCGATTTCACTGAACATACCTCCGCCCAGATTGAGCTGGAGCGTATTTCGCACAAACTGGTGATTATAACCATCTTTCAATTTCATTTCAGAGAGCTCATAGTCATCCTCGCCACCGGATTGTTTCCTTATTTTTTCATTATCCGGCAGCATATCAAGAACAATTATATCGAGAAGGCCATCGTTATTAATATCTCCGATATCATTACCCATCGACGATCTGCTTGTATGTGCAATAAAATCTGTCAACCTTTCTGAGAAAGTGCCATTCCTATTGTTGATATACAAATAATCATTTTCATGNNATCTGACTGCTGTAAATTCCGGCCTCCTGAGTAACATCATGAAAAACATGCCTTCCATTTACTTCATCATTTCGGAATAGCCTGCCACCTGAAAGTGAATCGTGGTCAAAGCGCAAAGAATCATTGCCATAACTACGGGATGTATGTACCGAATGGTTTTGAAGGTACATATCAAGATCGCCATCCATGTCATAATCAAAAAATGCTGCCTGTGTGGAAAAGCCCTGAAAATCAAGCCCATATTCATGAGCTTCCTCTTTGAATGTTAGATTGCCCTGGTTAATGAATAACTGGTTTTTTCCACGAAAATTCTTGTAATTACCAACCTGGCAAACATAGATATCAAGTAATCCGTCACCGTTTACGTCAGCCATGGTAACACCGGTTTTCCAGTCTCCAGTTCCTGCCACTCCGGCGGTTTCGGTTATGTCCTCAAATTTAAAATTCCCTTTGTTAAGATATAATTTGTTAGAATTCTGGTTTGAAGTGAAATAGAGGTCAACCAGTCCGTCATTATTGATGTCACCCGCGGCAACTCCCGCACCATTATTGAAATACAGGTATTCAATTATATTTGATTGCTCTGTTTCTGTAAGCTGGTTTTTAAAATTCACATGAGTGGAGGAGGGGGGCAGCAAAGTGAATAACTGTTCTCCTTTTTTTCCGTCGGGTTTACAGGAAAACACAAAAAAGATCAGAAAAATAACAGAATAAGATTTTTTCATATACAAGCCTTAATGGCCCAAAACTTTAAAAACCTGCAATGAATCGTTGCTTCGTGCAACTACTAATATTTTACCAGCTGAAGTTTTAACCTGTTTAAAATCCCTTATCTCTCCATCAAGATGCAGGCCTGATGTTTTAGGCGGGATAAAGCTGAAATTACCATGACCATCGCCTGCCAGGAATGCTCCGTAACTGGCATCATATCGCCCTAGTTCCGGCTTTACATTGTAAAGATTACCTCCAAGCAGAATATCCAGATTTCCGTCACCGTTGTAGTCTCCGACTGCCGCGGCATAAACCGGGGAAAACAGGGCTTCAACCGGCAACTGTTTCCTTGTAAAATGTCCTTTACCATCATTAATGAAAACAGATGTCTCAAGAAGAGAAGCGTCGAGACGGATAGAATTTTTTAACTGTTCAGGAGTAAAAATATCTGTAATCTGCTGATCTTTATATGATTCATAAGTTGGATATTTTTTTTCTAAAGAAGGAATCTGTCTTAAAAGATCATGTCTCAGAGCAAGCGGATATGATTTATCTCCATTATAAGTGCATATTACCTGTTCAACCGTACCATTCAGGTCGAAATCGCTTACATACATGGTCACAGGTTTCTCAGGTGAAGCCTTAAACCTCGAGTTAAGGCCATGATTTCCTGCTATAAAGTCAATAGCTCCGTCGCCATTAAAGTCGCCGACGGCGAGGCAGTTCCACCATCCTTCAGTTTTTTCTGTGCCAAAGGCATCCTTCTTCTCTGTGAACTTCCCGTTATCGTTAATAAATACTTTCAAAGACATCCAGTCGCCAGCTATGATCATGTCCAGATCACCATCTCCGTCGACATCCGCCCATACCATGTCGCGGATCATGCCAATATTCAGCAACCCCGGTGCAACCTGAGCCGTTATGTCATTGAATTTTCCTTTACCGTCGCTTTTTAAAATATAGCCGTTAACCGGGACACCATATGCGAATGGTTTAAGACGAATCCCTATAAACAGTTCCATTTTACCGTCTTTATCATAGTCTGCCGGTCTGACACAGGAAGTACTTTCATATTTCCCTGCAGGCAATATCTGGGTAGATTTGGTAAAGTTCCCTTTACCATCGTTTATATACAAGCGATCGCTCAAAGCTGAAGAGCTCTCCGGAAACTCATTCCCGCCACACGCAACATACAGATCCATATCACCATCCCCGTCTGCATCGAACATAGCACAATCAATCTCCTCAGAGATTTTATCTTCCTCAAATAATGATTTTTGAACAGATTCAAAAGTGCCATCTTTATGTTGTATCATCAGAGCACCCGGTTGTCCCTCTGCACCGCATATATAAATATCCTCAAGCCCGTCTCCATTTACATCCCCTTTGCACATATGAGGACCTTCTGTAGACATCATCTGATATAATAAAGGCTGCTGCTCAAAGTCATTAAAATCACTTTCCTTATGTACAAAATCTATCCGTTTTTCTTTACTTATATTCTCGAAAAAGGGCTTTCCGGATTTTGGGGTATCAGTCAGACGGACTGATACCTGTTTAGCATCTTTCTGAGATAAGGTCAGTGTCTGATCTGTTATTACATCTGTCATGATCGTAGTCCGGTCATCAGGCCATTCTACAATAAGCGAATCAATCATTGTCAATGGGCCGAGGCCAAGATTTGGGCGGGGATCCACTGTTGACAGGTATCCACGCATTGGCATCTGTTCCAGATATATGATCTTACCTTTATTTTTAACAGTAATTTTAGCTCCAATCGCCTGAGTATTTCCCGGCTCTCCTTTTAGTACAACTTTCAGATAATGATTATCAGGCAGCATGTGATTTGTTTCATTCCGGTATATTGACATTGGCTCATTCACATTGTTTATAACCAGGTCAAGATCGCCGTCATTATCAAGATCACCATAGGCAGCTCCATTCGAAAAACCTGGTTCACCGAGTCCCCACCGTGCTGCCATATTCTGAAACCTGTAGTTCCCCATATTTTTAAAAGCATAATTTGATAGTTTAACCGAGGGAATTGCATCAATAAGTTTTTTATAATCAACATTATTCCCTGATACAATTGACATGACTACGTCGCGGTTTGAGAAATACTTGATATAATCCTGATCTGTAAGATCCTTGTAAATACCATTTGCCACAAATATATCCTTCAAGCCATCATTGTCGAGATCCAAGATCAACGAACCCCATGACCAGTCTGTCGCTGAAACTCCTGCCATACGCCCGATTTCACTGAATGTGCCATCAGTGTTATTTAGCTGCAGCATATTCCTGGTAAACTGATGGTAATAACCATTGTCAACATTTGATTTATAATTGGCCCAATCTTCAAATGTCGTTTTTGTTTTTAAGCGGTCGTTATGTTCTGGAAGCATATCGGTGGCAAATATTTCCGGATAATGATCATTATTAAGATCTGCCATATCACTTCCCATGGACGATATAGGAGTAGATTTAATCATATCAACCAATGTTTCCTTAAATGTTCCATCATGATTATTGATGTACATATAATCGCGTTCAAAAAAATCATTTGACACATAGATATCCATCCAGCCATCCTGATTTATATCCCCGACGGAAACACCCATTCCAAATCCAATTGAGCTTCCATATATGCCGGCTGAAGCGCTGACATCTGTAAATTTATTCCCGTCGTTTCTGAAGAGTTTATCTCCACCGATAGAATCGCGGACTAAACGTTTATTATCCTTCAGATTAAAACTGCCGATAGCTATAGGAAAATTTTTTAATAAAAACAAGTCCAGATCACCATCCTTGTCGTAATCAAAAAACACTCCTTCGCTGGAATTTCCGGATGACTCATCTATACCATATTCTTTTGCTTTTTCTGTGAATGTCAGATCTCCATTATTGATATACAATTCATTATGGTTCCTAATACCTGCTTCATTCCCAGACTTACACACATAAATGTCAATCAACCCATCTCCGTTAACATCAGCAAAACTGACACCTGTTGACCATCCTTTACCTTCAATACCTGCCTTTTTAGAAATATCTTCAAACTCAAAATTTCCCTTATTGAGATACAGCTTATTAGTACCCATATTTGAGGTCATGAATATATCCAGGAGGCCATCATTATTAACATCACCCAGCGCTACGCCTCCTCCATTGTAAAAATTCCGGAAGGTGTATACATTGAACTTCTTTTTAAGCTGAGTGTCATAATCTAACTTATTTATAAAATCAGCATGGGTGACTGAGGCAGGCATAAGAGTAAATAAATGATTACCTGACTGTTTAGTACAGGAAGAAATGAAAAATGGCAGCAGCAGCAATAATCCCCAAACTCCCCATTTGGTCAGTTTCACCCCCCGACCCCCCGATTTAGACAGTTTCAACCCCCCAACCCCCAATATTGGGGGCTTAATTAATGATTCGCCACCCCTGCAGGCTGGCCCCTCCTTAAAATTGCCCACAGGGCAATTTCTTATCAGTCGGTCCCATTTGGGGGATTTAGGGGGTAGATTAAATTGAACTGTTCTGAGCATCCTATTTCTTTATACTTTTGGTAGTATCATTCTGATTATTCTCCGGTAGGGATGGTGAATCGTTCCATCCTTTTTTTACAGACATATCAGTAAATACTGCCCAAACATGCAAATCATCCTGCTTAAAGATTGTGATGCGCCGGTTCCCGTTTATTTTTACAGAAGCTATCCCATGCAAAGGATGCTTAACTTTTATAAAGCCCTCACCATAGATTTTCTCGTACCATTTTTGTACCTCAATCTGAAGATTATCGGAAGATAGAGTTTTATTCCATGGGGTCCATCCTTTATATTTGAACGATACGGGCATCTCAGAAATTTTACCCTGATTAAATTTCGGATAAAAATCCATTACAGCCGGATGTTTTAATTCGTCTTTCAATTGATATTCTGCAGTTCTATTGCTCTCACCCTGTTTTAGTAATCCTTTATGGTTAAGGTTCCAGCAATGCACATAGAAATCCTTTTCTGGCATTCCAAAGTACAATCCAAGAAATAATGAATCATATCTTACCCCGCTTGCCAGCTCATGCTTTAGCCTGCGTTCATATTTTGCCCTTGGTGAACAGCCTGAAATAATAAGTCCGGAAATCAGGATCATCAATAGCCAATTTGTTCTTGTCTTCATAGTTTTGTTAATATTTATAAAACTGTAAATTATCATTATTTCTTGCAACTGTAATATATCGGTTTCCTTTTATATTAAGATTCTTCAGACCACGAGTTTCTCCTTTTGTAAATATACCTGATTTCACAGAAGGAACAGACTTCCATGTTCCATCTTTATTTCCCTTCAGAAAAAGACCATAGCTTGCGTCATTAATACCTGTTTCAGGTTTGGCTCTGTATTGGTTACCTCCGATTATGATATCACATATTCCATCATGATCAAAATCATCAGCAATTATTGCATACACTGGTGAGAACTGTGCTTCTACAGGAAGGGGAATAAGACGGAAAGATCCCTGACCGGTATTCATCATAACACAACTCTGCATTGTACATGCTTTTAATTTAACCGACCTTTCTAATACATCGGCTGGAAACATGTCCTCAATGGTTGCCTCTTTATAATCATCGAACTTCTTAAATTTTTCAGACAATGAAGGAATTTGTTTTACTATGTCATCCTTCATTGCAACCGGATAAGATTTATCCCCATTGTAAGCGCAGATAATCTGTTCAACGCTGCCATTGAGATCAAAATCATTAACATACATTGATACAGGTTTAGCAGCTGATGCTTTAAAATAGGAGTTTAATCCATTATTGCCCAGTATAAAATCCACTTTCCCGTCACCGTTTAAATCTTTGGCAATTATTGAGTGCCACCAGCCTTCCGTATTGGATAAACCAAACTTTTCAGATTCATCTTTAAAAATTCCATTCTCATTGATAAATATCTTTACCGGCATCCAGTCACCCACAATCACCATATCCAGATAGCCATCATTATTTACATCAGCCCATGTCATATCAGTAATCATGCCGATGTTTAATAACCCGGGCGCAATCTTCGCGGTTACATCTTTAAAATTGCCATGCCCGTCATTTTGCAACAGGTACCCATTTACCGGCAATCCGTATTCAAAAGGACGCAAACGGATACCTACAAACAGGTCAATATCGCCATCCTTGTCAAAATCAGCGGGTCTCACACAGGAAGTGCTCTCATATTTTCCGGTGGGTAGAATCTGATTTGATTTGGTAAAGTGTCCTTTGCCATCGTTTATGTACAAACGATCCGCCAGTGCTGATGAACTAGACGGAAATTGATTACCTCCGCTAGCCACGTATAAATCCAGATCACCATCACCATCTGCATCAAAAAAAGCACAATCAGTGTCTTCACATATTTTGTCCGCTTCAAACAAGGCTTCATTTGATTTTTTGAAATGGCCATTTCTGTCCTGTACGTACAAAGCTCCGGGAGAATCCTTTGCACCACAAATATAAATATCATCAAGACCATCTCCGTTTACATCACCAACTGCCATATGAGGGCCTTCATTGGATAACATCTGAAACAGCAGTCTGTCGCGATCAAAATCATTAAAATCGTTCTCTTTGTGTTTGAAGTCAAGTCCGGTTATCTTTTCCTCTTTTTGGAAAACAGGTGTCAGTTTTTTCCCGGAAGTAATCAAAGTTCTGTTAACCGCATCTTTCTGATCCAATTTCATAAATTGATTTACGGCCACATTGTATAATACGCTCCATTTTCCATCGAGCCAGTTGACCACCATGGAATCAATTGTTTGAGCAGCCCCGAGTCCAAAATGAAGCCGGTTATCGACAGTCGATTGAAAGCCTCGTATTGGCATGAGTTCCTGATAATTTATTTTTCCTCCATAGTAAAGTGTAACCTCTGCTCCGATAGCTTCAGTATTTTTCCCGGATCCTTTCAGGGTCAACATAAGATAATTAGTTCCCGTTTTGCTATTTGTTTCATTTCTGTAAATAAACGGAGGCATATTCACATTGTTAACCACCAGATCGAGATCTCCGTCATTATCAAGATCGGCATAAGCTGCACCATTTGAAAAGGAAGGTGTATTTAAACCCCATGAATCTGATAAATTTGTAAAAGTGAGGTCCTTATTGTTATGAAATGCGTAATTAGGAACCCTTACAGAGGGTATCATGTCGATCATACTTAAGATAGCTTTCTTTTGAGTTTTTATCAACGACCTTATGACTGAAGGATCTGAATAGAAATTGAGATAATCACGGTCGAGTAAATCCTTATAAATACCATTAGCTACAAAAATGTCTTTCCATCCATCATTGTCAAGATCCATTATAAGGGCTCCCCAACTCCAGTCTGTGGTGCTGACTCCGCTAAGTCTGCCTATTTCGCTGAAAGAACCATTCTGATTATTCAACTGGAGGGTATTCCTGGCAAACTGATGATAGTAACCGTTATTTACTTTATTCTGATAACGATCCCAGCTTTCAAACATTGCTTTTGTTTTACGCCTGGCATTTCCTTCAGGTGTCATTTCCGTAACAAATATTTCGGGATAAGCATCATTGTTAATATCTGCCATATCAGAACCCATGGCACCGAGACTGGTCTCGCGCATCTGATCTTCAAGGCATTCTGTAAATGTGCCGTTTTTATTGTTGATATACAGATAGTCGCGTTCGAAAAAATCGTTTGAGATATAGATATCCGGCCAGCCATCGCGATTCACATCTCCAACGCTTACACCCAGCCCGAAGCCAATTTTACTTCCAAAGATACCGGCCTCTTTGCTTACATCCACAAAATGACCATTATCATTCCGGTATAATTTATTGCTGCCAAGCGAGTCACGTATATTTCGTTCTCCGGGTTTTATATCGAATTCGGTGACGGACTGGAAGGAGTTATTCAAAAGGTAACAATCCAGATCACCATCATGATCATAGTCAAAAAACGCTGCATGGTTTGATAATCCCATATCATCAAGGCCATATTCAGCAGCTCTCTCTGTAAAAGTAAGATCGCCGTTATTAATAAATAATTCATTGTGACGATGAGGTCCCCCGGGTTTGCCTGATTTACAAACATAAATATCAGGCCAGCCATCACCATTAACATCGGCGATACTGACACCTGTTGACCAGGAACCAGCACAAGCTACACCTGCCCGTTCGGTTACATCTTCAAAAACAAAATTACCCTTATTTATATACAGTTTATTTCCAACCTGGTTGCCGCAAAAATATATATCCGGTAATCCATCATTGTTAAAGTCGCCTATACCCACACCGGCACCGTTATAAAAGTTCCTGTAGGTATAGGTATTGTATTCCTCAGTATACTCCAGTTTGTTCTCAAAATCAATGTGTGTCTGTTTTTTGTTAAGAAGGGAAAACAGAGGTTTATTAGCAATCTCAGAATGCTCTGATTTACATGAAGATATAAGTATAAATACCGTTAGAGACGAGTACACTATTAAACTCCTGAACCTTATTATCTTCATATATTCTTGCTTTTGCCTACTTCTCCTTGTCCAACTCCCTCCTGGGGGAGAGCCTGCCCCGCAAAGCGGGGGGTTGGCGAGAGGTTTTCACTTCAAACAAAAAGAGCAGGCAAATATAATAATTGCCCGCTCTCTTACAGAATTTATTCAAAATTTATTACTAGTAACCCGGGTTCTGAACAAGATTTGGGTTAGCAGCTAATTTTGGTTTAGGAATTGGATACAGAGTAAGATAAGCATCCGTTTTTGCATTTACAACATCTGTAGTATTGTGATGTGGAAGAACCCATTTATTAACCTGGGCCCATAATCCAAACCGGATCAAATCCTGACGTCTTGAATGCTCAGCGAACATCTCACGACCTCTTTCATTGAATAATTCTCCACCTGCAACAACCGGTCCTGTCAAATCGAAACTCAGTTTGCCATCTAAAGAAGTCATGTCGTTCAAACCTGCCCTAGTCCTGATCTGGTTAACAAGCGCCAGTGCATTAGCATCAGTAGCACTCTGGCTCTTACGCCATAGAGCTTCTGCTTTCATCAACAATACATCGGCATAACGGAATACTGAATAATCATTGCTCATTTCAGTTGTTCCACCCATCTCAAATTCCCATTTGCCTATTCTTACACCTGACTGGCGCCATGCCTGAGGACCAAGTTCATTGATCTGAGGAGCTGGCTGTCCATTGATAATGTCACCGATATTCCCAAGATTAAGTTTCTTCCCATCGGGATCAGTTCCATCAGCACCATCATCTGTAGCTATTCCGCCTGAAGCCAGGTATTGATAACCTGCTATGAAATTACCACGTTTTGTGGCGGGACCTGTCAGTGTACCTGCATCGCCTCTTCGTAAGTCAGTGGCATCATATGAGTTATAAAACTTTTCAAGTGAACAGTAACCATTCCATGGCTGGAATGTAAGGTTATATGTAAACTGACTGGTATAATGCAAAGATGCAGCACCCAACTCGAACCCGGTGAAGAATATCTTGTCGTAAGGTATTGCAAAGATAAATTCTTTTGATCCGGAATTGTTCACATTGAAATTGGCAAAATAATTAGATTCCAGATTGTATTTGCCTGAATTGATAATCTCATCACATGCAGCGATCACTTTATCCAATTGTTCGGTGCCGGAATAAATCTTGGAATTCAGGTATAACTTTGCCAATAAGAATTTTCCTGCCCAATAATTCATACGACCATAGGTTGTTCCGTCCACATTTTTAGTCAACAGGGGAACATTAGTTTCCAGATCGGAAACAACATTGGCGAAAACGGTTGCTCTTGGAGTCTGAGATGGAGCAGGGTTGGCATTTGCAAAGTCATTATCATAAGGTACGTTTCCGTACATATCAACCAGCTGCCAGTAAAAGAAACTACGCAGTGTAGTCAGTTCTGCAAGATAAGCAGCTGCAACTGTCGCGTCAACTTGTCCTCCATCAGACAAAGTCTGGAACTGGTAAATAAGCCTGTTTGCAGTACTAACGCCGGAATAACAAAAATCCCATGGGTTATTCATAAATCCGTCATCATACCCCCATGAATGTAAATGAAGTCTTCTCTGGGTACCACCATCGTCCCAGTCCGAACCTCTGGTAGGGACAACTACTTCATCCGTAGTCATCTCCTGAACTTCGTTAATATCACCTGTAGCATAACCACCCAATTGAGTATAAGCAGAACCGAGTGCAGACACAAACTCAGCATCAGTTTTGAAGAAATTCGACGGAGTTACCTCACTGTACAGCTTTTCATCCAGTTTTGTACAAGACTGGCTTATAACAGCCGCTCCAAAGAGGAACATCCCGATCCTTATCAGATATCGTGTTTTTTTCATTTTAATTCTTTCTTTTGATTTCATAATCTTATTCATTTTCTGGATTAAAAAACAAAGTTCGCACCAAAAGTTACAGACCTGGTCCTGAACCATGTATCTCTTCGGTCAATACCAGTTACAAGCGGACTATTTGCGGTTCCCAATGTTTGATCACTATCTGTGTATCTGGGGTTTGGATCAACACCAGTATATTTGGTAATATAGAAAAGGTTATTACCGGCAACATACAATCTGATTTTACTGAATGCTGAAGTTTTTGGTAAAGTGAAATTATAGCCTAAAGCTAGGTTATCGAGAGAAACAAAATCTCCGTTTTCAACATACTTGCTTGATAAAGTACCTGACGTTGCAGCCAGAAGATCTCCGTTTGAATTTCTCAAATCTGTTGTTGTCTTAGGCAGGTTGTATGATGAGATATAAGCAGGCACTTCATAAAATGCACGGAATGAATTGACAAGGTTGTGTCCGAAAACACCACGGAAGAAAACATTCAGGTCCCAGTTTTTATAATTAAGCGTATTGCCAAATCCTATCAGAAAATTGGGTAAACCATTACCTGTTACAGTACGGTCAGCACCGCTAATTGTACCATCACCGTTCACGTCTTTAAAAATAAACTTACCGGTTTCATCAATTCCCTGATAAACATAAGTAAGAATCTGTCCGAGCGGCTTGCCTTCCTGTACAACTGCTATAGGAGTTCCGTTCTGACCTGGTGAACCCATGTCACCCAGTTCCTGTCTTCCATAATTCAGCTCAGCGCCATTATACGTTCCGGAAAGGGAAACAAGAGTGTTATCAAGAATATACGAAGGTGTGAGTGAAACGGTATAAGTGAAGTCGGCTTTCTTAACGACAGTGTAATTAAGCGAAAGTTCCAATCCGCTACTTTTTATTGACCCAAGGTTCAACCATGCCTGATTATAAAGGTTTGGTGGAACAGGTACCTGATATTGGAACAGCAGATTTTTTGTTGTTCGGGTATAAAAGTCAAATGCGCCTGACAGTTTTGAATTAAAGAATGAAAAATCAAGTCCGGCATCAAACTCACCTTTAGTTTCCCATTTCAGATCAGTATTTGCGTTGCTTACAAGAGCATACACTGGTACAAAAGTGCCGTTGTAGTAGAAATTACCCTGAGGTCCCAGACGCAGCAATGACAAATAGCTGTCGTTAGGCTGATTTCCTGTAATACCATAGTTAACACGCAATTTGAGGTTGTCGATTGAACTTACATTTATAAGTTTAGATAAATCGGCACCGCCACCAATAGCCGGAAACAATCCCCATTTATTGGCAGAACCAAACCTTGATGAACCTTCATACCTTCCACTGGCAGTTACAAACCACAGACTGTTGATGTTTACGTTTACCCGTCCAAAAAATGCAATCAGTTTATTCGAGTTTTTATAACTTGTTATAGTGCCTTTCCCATTTTTAAATTCATGAGCGGCGCTAAGATTATTGTATGTGAAATCGTCTGTAAGAAAGTCTCCTCCCTGTGCAGAGAAGCCTTCATTGGTGAAATCCTGGTAAGAATATCCGCCTACAGCCTGAATATTCAGAGCAGAAGTTACGTCACCGGTATAATGAATGGTAGATTCAAAAAGCTTGCTGTCATAAGCATTCGCACTCCTTGAGGCTAACCCGTTTGTGTTCATTCCTCCCCAGTAATCTGCTTTAGAATAATAAACACCGTTCAAATCACCACTGTTTTGTATGGAATAAAAAGCGTCAATATTCAACCCTTTAAGGAGCTCATACGTGCCTCTCAACGAGAGATTAAGAACTCTGTTCTGACCATCATTTGTATTTAATTTCAGCATCGCAACAGGGTTATAATAATCGAACAATACCTGTTGAAAATATCCAGCGTATTTAGGAGTTGCAAAATCAGCATTAATTGAGGCATCACTGCTCATTACAGGAGCTGTAGGATTATAGATAGTTGCATAGCGAAATGCCTGATTAAATCCATACTGCGATTTTTTCTCAGTAGCTCCCATGTTCAGATCCAGGGTTAATTTATCATTCAGTGCTTTTTGTGATATATTGATCCTTCCGTTAAGCTGGGTGTTTCCTGTTGTTATCATAACACCTTGAATATCACGGTAGTTAATTGAAGCACGGTAACTGGTCTTATCAGTTCCTCCCGACATGGAAATATTATGAACCTGACTTATACCTGTCTGTTCAATTTGCTTGAACCAGTCGGTATTAAATCCAAAGTCTGTACCTATAGTGTTGTTTTGAGTTGTGTTAATTTCTGCCTTCATTGCTCTCCATTCCGTAGCATTCATAACATCTGTATTCTTGGAAACCATTTCTGCAGTAACATACACATTATAGTCTATAACGGCTGTACCTTTTTTACCTTTCTTTGTTGTTACAAGAATAACACCACTGGAACCTCTTGTTCCATAAATAGCTGCTGCAGAACCATCCTTTAAAACGTTTATTGATTCAATATCATTTGGGTCAACGTTACCGAGATCCCCACCAATTACACCGTCAATAATCACCAGCGGTCCCAGGTTGGCACCAATCGTACTCATTCCTCTCAGTCGTATATCAAACCCGCCGTTAGGGTCACCTCCGGCTTTACTGATAGATAATCCGGAGACTTTTCCCTGAATCAACTGTACAGGATCGGTAACACTTCCTTTGTTGAACTCATCGGATTTTACACTGACAATGGAACTGGTAACTTCTCTTTTTTTCTGAGTACCATATCCAGTAACGACTACTTCATTCAGTGCACTTAATGCAGGAGCCAGTACCACATCGATTACAGACTGATTGCCCACGGTAACTGACTGACTGGTGTAACTGATGAATGAAAATATCAGGACTGCTTCAGGACCAGGAACTGAAATGCTGTAGTTACCTCCAGCATCAGTCATGGTTCCCTGTACTGTTCCCTGGAGCACAATGTTAACACCGATGAGCGGCCCCTCAGTTTCGGAAGTTACTTTACCTTTTACAGTCCTTGCCTGACCGAAGGCAAAGCTGATCGCAAAGCTAAAAATGAGAAGAGATAAAATACCCCTCCTCCATAGAAATACAGAATTTCGCAATGTTCCCATAGTTGTTTTTTTTTAGGTTAGCTAATTTTTAGGTGTATTACAATAAAATTTAAGGTAGATGATATGATTGATATATAATAATAAGGTATGCACATAAGGAACAGGTTTTTCAGTACAGGTAAAATCGGTTTCAGGTATCCAGCTTTTCAGTATATCAAATAGTTATTATTATCGTACTAATTGCCAATAAACAAATATAGACATTAAATTAATATTAAAAAATATTTTGTAAAAAAAATATTAACATAACATAGTGATAGTGAATAATAAACCTTAAAAAAGGTCAGACAAAAATGACTAATTGATATTGTTTCAATCGTTTTCTGGGGGAAATGAAAAAATATTAATTCATTAATAAAAAATGAATATTCAACGAGAGAAAATATTAATCGAAATTTAAAGTTGAAAATTAAAACGAAAAACCAGTCGAAAAAAACTAATCAGGCTTTGACAACAAAAGATATGAAGGTACAGCTTTTTACTTTTGTATGGTTGCTTGTTGCTTGGCATTTTATAAGAACGCAGATGGAAGAAGGGGATCCCTCGCTGGCGCTACTACTAATGACAACATTTTATATATCACAGATTATAAGATACTTGAAAAAGCTATTTGAAAGTATATTTTATAAAGTTCTGGTACATGAGCAGGAGATTCCTCGCTATCGCTCGGAATGACAGCGCTGTTGAGGAACACATGGGGTGAAGAAGTGGCGATTCGCAGCCAAATAGGTCTAAATTACTACCATGTTTTGCGAATCGCCACTTCTTCACCCCCGTAACCAACTAATTACCATGTCATTCCGAGCGAAGCGAGGAATCTCCCATACCCATTCACAGATTTAATAGAGGTATCTACTTCTAACAATATGAAGAATAGCTGATTTTTATTAAATTAGATCTGTCAATTGATCTGACCGGATAAAAGACCATTTATGAGAATAAAATTGTACTATGTCTATATTTTAACGAACGCCCACAATACTGTTTTATATACAGGTGTAACAAATAATTTAGAAAGAAGGTGTTATGAGCATAAACAAAAATTAGTCAAAGAATTTTCTCAAAAATACAATGTGGATAAACTTGTATATTTTGAGAAATTTGATTTCATAGATTTGGCAATATTCAGGGAGAAACAGATAAAAGGATATTCACGAGCAAAAAAAATTGCACTTATAAATAATTTCAATAAGGAATGGCAAGAATTGTATCAAAATGAAAGAGTGAAAGAACCAAACTGATCTGATGATTTCCTTTCAAGGCTTACTAATCTTCACAACAATAGCCTCACTAGTTTCTTAATCCTGATGTCATTCCGAGCGTTAGCGATTAATCTTCCTCCATAATATCGGATAATATGAATCATATCATTCCGAACGACAGTGAAGAATCTCTATTAATCAGACACTTTAATGTTAACGAATTATTCAGGTTTTATTGAGAATTCCAGAAATTCATTAAATTTTCTTATTCTCAACCTTTCCGTAGTGTGGATCCTTTTACAATAAGTTCAGTTTTAATAATTTTTGTCTGAAACGGGAGATCATGCTTCTTCTCGAGGCGGTCAATCAATAATCTTACTGCTTCTTTCCCGATCTGATACCCATGCTGGGCGACTGAAGTGAGAGTCGGATTTGTAATTTCGGAAATCAATTCACCTGTAAATCCCACAACCGCAATATCTTCAGGAATACGAAATCCCATATTTATTATAACTTTCATTGTTGCCGCAGCCGTCATATCGTTAACAGCAAAAAAACCGTCAGGGCTGACACCTCTTTTTAATAATCCAGGGACGACTAATTCTGCATCCTCTCTGGAGTCGCATCTTATGACATTGTTTCTGTCAACTGGAATATTATGATCTCTCAGCGCTCTGAGATAGCCATTTTCCCGGTTTTTTCCTATTAAAAGGTTTGGCGGTCCGGAAAGATGAATAATATTTTTACAACCTATTGCAATGAGATGGCTGACAGCTTCATAGGCTCCTTTCTCATCATCGACAATAACCCTGTCGGTATCAATATCCTCACAGATTCTGTCAAAAAAAACCAGAGGGATATCATTCTCCTGTATTTTTCTGAAATGGTCAAAATTATCCGTCATCTTCGACATTGATACAAGAAATCCATCAACCCGGCTTGCGAGCAGTGTCTCAACCGCCTTTACCTCCCTGGCATATAATTCACTTGACAGACAAAACATTACATGATATCCCGAATCATACGCCAGATCTTCAATACCACTGATCACCGTCGAAAAAAAATAGTGGACTATTTCAGGAACAATAACTCCGATTGTTTTGCTCAAGCCACTTTTCAGACTTAAAGCAATCTGGTCAGGTTTATAGTTCCATTTCTCAGCAAGTTTCCTCACTGACTGTTTTGTTGAACTACTGATGTCACGATGCCCTTTCAGAGCTTTTGATACAGTTGATGGAGAAATCCCCAGTTCTTTTGCAATATCCTTTATTGTTATCTGTCCTTTATGCATTTTCTCTATCTCCTTTTTTTGTCCCTTTCGCTAAAGTAGTTTAAATAATCTGATTTTCATTCAAACAAAATTAAAATTGTCAGGCCTGAAAGTCTTTTTAATATTAATACGCAGATTCCTTGCTGACGCTCGTAATGAGAAATCTCAACCTGATGTTACCTTAATCCCTTGAACACTCTTAAATTGTTATTTTGAATTGAGCAGAACTGAATGAGGAATTTCAAATGATGTGGCAAATATCACATTTTAATAAGGAGGAATATATCATTAGGTTTTTAGAAAATACCGCATTATATTTGTGTTAAACAACGGCACAAATAATTTGTTCTTCAGGTGCGCGTACCTATTAATTAATTTAATTTTAATAAAAAAATGAGAAAACTATTGATTATCAGTTCAATGTTGATCACCAGTGTCTATGTTTTGGGGCAAACACCCCAGACAACAAAACCTGCTTCCACAAAGTTTCCTGAACTTGAGAAAATGACCCCGGGGATGACTGAGATATGGGAGCCTGAAGTAAAAATAATTCAGTCCGGAGTCACAAATTCTGATGCACCTTCAGATGCTATAATTTTGTTTAGTGGAACTGAGTTGAATTCGGAATGGACCGACCTCCAGGGAAATCCTTCAAAGTGGATTGTTAAAGATGGAGCTCTGATCAGTCAAAAGGGAGCCGGATTCATCAAAAGCAAACGTAAATTTGGAAATTTTCAGTTACATATAGAATGGAAAACACCCTCTGAAGTAACCGGCGAAAGTCAGGGCAGAGGTAACAGTGGTGTGTTTTTACAGGAACTTTATGAGGTACAGGTTCTTGATAGTTACAATAACCGTACATATCGTAATGGTCAGGCTGCAGCTATTTATAAACAATATGCACCTCTGGTAAACGTATGCAAAAAACCAGGTGAATGGCAGACATATGACATTATTTATACAGCTCCAACTTTTGGAAATGACTCTATAACTTATGTTACACCTCCAAAGGTAACTGTACTTCAAAACGGAGTTTTGGTTCAGAATAATGTAGTCTTAAGAGGTCCGACAGAATATATAGGTATGCCTGAATATTTTATCAGGAAACATGGTCCCGGCAGTATAGAATTACAAGATCATGGAAATCCGGTTGGATATAGAAACATATGGATCAGAGAATTGTAGATTTTTGAATATGTTTTTAAATATGACATATCATATGTCTGACTTAATAAAAATAATTAATTTTATGGATCGATTATAAATTTTAATTTACCTGAAATGAAAGAAAATTCAAAAAACATTACACGCCGAACGTTTCTTGGAACGACCGGTGCTGTTGCTGCAGGTCTGACTATACTTCCGAGCTCAGTCGTTAGTGGCTTGGGCCGCAAGGCTCCCAGCGACAAGCTGAATATTGCTGTCGTTGGTATCGGCGGTATGGGTAATTCAAATCTGATGCATGTTGCCCCAACTGAAAATATTGTCGCTCTTTGCGATGTTGACTGGGGATATGCTAAAAGAGTATTCTCTGCAAATCCAAATGCAAAAGCCTATTGGGATTGGCGAAAGATGTACGATGAAATGGGCAAATCTATTGATGCTGTTATTGTTGCAACAGCCGACCATTCGCATGCAGTTGTAGCATCAAACGCAATCCAGCTGGGAAAACATGTTTATTGCCAGAAACCTTTGACACATACTGTTTATGAGTCAAGGTTATTAACAAAAATGGCAGCAAAATATAAAGTTGCCACACAGATGGGTAACCAGGGTTCATCTGATGAAGGTGTAAACCAGACCATTGAATGGATACAGGCTGGCGAGATTGGTGATGTAAAAAAAGTTGAAGCATTTACCGACCGTCCTATCTGGCCGCAGGGACTAAACGTTCCAAAAGGGGAGTGGGTACCTGATACACTTAACTGGGATCTTTTTATCGGCCCTACAAAAATGCGTCCATATAGCAGCGTTTATACCCCTTGGAACTGGAGAGGCTGGTGGGATTTTGGAACTGGCGCTCTTGGTGATATGGCTTGCCATATTATGCACCCGGTATTTAAAAGCCTTAAATTACAATACCCGATCAAAGCTCAGGGAAGTTCTACACTTTTGCTGACCGACTGCGCACCCAATGCTCAGATGGTTACTCTTACATACCCCGAAAGAGTTGCGCCAAAAGGAGCAAAAATTAAGTATCCTGAAGTTCAGGTAACATGGTATGACGGTGGTCTCGAGCCTCCTAAACCAGCAGGCTGGCCTGCCGGAAAAGATATGAATGATTCTGGTGGCGGAGTAATCTTCCACGGTTCAAAAGACACTCTTATCTGCGGTTGCTACGGCGTAAGGCCATGGCTGTTATCAGGAAGGAAACCTGTCGTTCCTAAGACAGAGAGAAGAATAGA
>PLLX01000258.1 GCA_003141415.1 Bacteroidales bacterium | reverse complement strand
TAGAAGGGTTGGCATGCGTTTTTTGCCAGTCCCGGTAGGTGGACAAGTGGCAAGGACGGGATGGAAGGCTCTTTACGCAAAAGATTAAACTATGTTATAAAACGCATACTTATGTTTGCGTAATGTGCCTGACAGCGAAGGGATGGCTTCTTTCAAACATTAGTTTTTCTTTGTTACAGGTAACACCAATGTTCTATTCATTGCTTTAAAAGCGAATGGCAATGTTATACCTCCAGAATAGTTAAGTTGAGTTCTATACGGAATATAATACAACAGTTTGTCTGATTTGTCGAACAGATCGAATTTTTTAAGTAAATAGAAATGTTCGTCTGTCAAACTTATAGAGAATGGATTACTAACTTTTACACTGTGACTGAAGATATCAGGATTCATAGAATCCAATGAGTCTTTTATTTCATTCGCGTCTGAATAATTAATTATTGCGTATGAAATTGAATCAAAATTAATTTCACCTCCATTCCATGACGGGACAAATTTTGTGACTCTTGTTTCATCCTTTTTACAGGCCACCGAAAGACAAAATATTGCGAGAAATAAAACAATAGATTTTTTCATGATAAATTTTATAAGTTAACAGTAAAAGACAGGTATTATTTTAATCTGAAAATCAATGAATCAAGTGTATAGGATGCTAAAATCCCAAGCCCCCCCTTAACATTAGAATAAAGAAATGATGGTTCAGTAAAGGGAGTATCCCCAAGAGAATAGTTCTCAAGAGATTTATGAAAATCATAATATGGCTTATCAGTATTCAAAAGGTAAATTCTGAGGAATGCTGAGTCTGGTTCTGACGAATTTGGCTGATCAAGGTAAACAGGTTGGAATTCAATTGTCCTCAGAATGAATTTTTTCCCGTCCAGTCCGATATCATTACTCACACGGTCATTTTGCCAGGCATTATACTCTGCCCATCCAGGGATAGGAGATTCAACAGCATCCTTATATGATAGATTCTTTTTATGAGGAGTTGCGGGGTAATATGTATCATATAAATAAAGCAACCGGTAATAATTTGCTTCACCTGGAAAATCTGTAATGCTGATTTTGGCAGTGAGTAATGATATCTTTAGTCCATGTTCTTCGGTAGTTTTTCTGAATGTAGTATCGACAGTGATCTGGAAGTCTCTTTTGAGTGGTATTTTGCAGGTTGCCTCGGCTTCAAGTCCAAGATCGCTGATTACTTTCAGGTTATAGGTATAACCTTCTTTAAATTGAAAATTCTTAATCCAGTAATTATATCCCGAGCCAAAATAATTTTCGCGAACAGTATCAAATTGTATTTCTTTTGAGTTTTCATAAATATACAAACTTACATTTCCGAATGGCTCAAATGGACTGGTCAATTCTCCGAAACGCCTCTCATTCGAAGAAATAAATATACTGTTATTTAACTTGTCAGGCGACAGATAAGCATTTACTACCAATTTTTGGACGAATTCCGGCGGATCTACATTGGATGCAATTTTTCTGCATGAAGAGATATTAAAAGTGAAAATAAGGAGAATATAAAAAATAATATTTTGGGATTTCATATTATTCAGAATTTTATGTTGTATGAGAATGATGGAATAAACGGGAAGAGCGTTACTTGCTTAATAACACCATAGGATTTGTCATTGCGGTATTCATAGCCCAAATAATAGTAATATGGATTCATCCTGTTATAAACGTTATAAACTGAAATCTCCCAAGTTCGCTCACCCCATTTTTTTCCTTTTTTAAATTGTATGCCAAGATCGAGCCTGTGGTATGCAGCCATCCTGAAATTATTTTTCTGACCGTAATCAAATCCAACGTCCTCGCCGTAACCAAATATATTTGCATTTCTGCCTCTTGATCCCAACGCAGAATTATCTCCAAAAGCCGAGTATGTGGCACTTGGCATTGTTATGGCATTTCCTGTTCCATACACCCATGTGCCTGTCAAAGTAATATTATGGCTAAGCTTATAAAAGGCGACAACTGAAATATCATGGCGGCGGTCATACCGTGAATAAAACTTTTTCCCGAAATTCAGTGAATCAAATTGCATAGGTGTCCATGACAATGTATAGCCTATCCAACCTGTAAGCCGACCTGTATTTTTTTGAAGTAATAATTCCATTCCATACGACCATGATCTTCCTACTGTTACTTTATTTTCCCAGTTCTGCTGTGCTGCACTTGTTACGTCATCCAGAATTATAAATGAAGAACCCTCTTTATAGGCCAGTACATTATTCATCGTTTTGTAATATGTTTCCAATGAGAATGAAAAGTTCTTTTTTTCGAAGTCTTTTACAATTCCCAAAGCAACCTGTTGTGATCTCTGTGGCTTTATATTATTCGTAGCAGGAACCCATAGATCTGTAGGAAGGCCAACGCCGGTATTTGATAGCATATGAATATATTGATTCATTAAAGAATATGAAACTTTTAAAGCGATATCATTCTTAAAGTGCCAGGCTGCAGTAAGTCTTGGCTCAGGAAACAGGTACTGCTTTTTTTCTACAATGAAACTACTAATACGTACACCTGCATTAATCTTCAGGTTGGGATGAGGCTGCCAGGTATCTTCGGCGTAGAAACCTGATTCGATCCCATACTCATTCGTTTTTTCCTGAATATTTTTATTGTACACCTCATCTTTTTCTACAAAAGCATATGGATTAAACTTATGATAAGTACTGATAAACCCGACTTTTAGCCAGTGGTTTGGACTTGGTATATAATCAATGTCATATTTGAGTGAATAATCCTGTATTCCTGAATTATATTCGGCATAATAATGCGCGTCTTCTTTAATATCATAATACTTATCATTAATGTTAAAATTGTATCTACTATAGATCAGAGATGTGTTAGAAAAGAGTTTACCTGAGAAGAGGTGATTCCATCTGATTGTTCCGGTTGAATTGCCCCATTGGTAGCCTGATTTTTCAGTAAATCTGTCTGAGCTGGTATTTGTGCTGTATTTGTCCTGACCGAAATAACCACTTATGTATAACTTGTTATTTCGTCCGAATTCAAAATTGATCTTTGCATTAAAATCATAAAAATAGTAGTGTGGTAAGCCGGATTTGGAAATAGGTAGTTCAAAAAGATCGGCAAAGGTACGCCTGCCTGACAATAAGATTGAGGACTTTCCCTTTTTTATTGGCCCTTCAATAGTCGCACGTGAGGATATCAGACCTATTCCTGCCTCTCCATGCCATTCTTCTTTGTTGCCCTCTTTCATATGCATTTCGAGAACTGAAGAAAGCCTTCCTCCGAAACGTGCAGGAAATCCTCCTTTTGTCAGCTCAACACTTTTCAGAGCATCACCGTTAAATACAGAAAAAAATCCAAATAGATGACTGGCATTATAAACAACAGCATCATCGAGAATAATAAGGTTCTGGTCTGGTCCTCCACCTCGAACGTAAAATCCGCTACTGCCTTCAGAACCTTTCTGAACACCTGGCATCAACTGCAACACTTTTAAGACATCTTTTTCACCAAGAAGTGATGGAACATTTCTTATCTGTGCAGGTTGAAGGGTCACTGTGCTCATTTTTACCGACTCGCTTTGGCGTTCTATTCGATCTGCAGTGATTGTAACTTCACTGAGGATAATACTTGGCTTCAAACTTATGTTCAGTTCAATATTTTTGTGAAGAGAGACTTTTATGTTTTCAGTATTGAATCCTACATAGGAAATAACAAGGCCAACTGAATCAGCTGCAGGTAATGTTAATGAATAGAAGCCGTAGGTATTCGTTACCGTACCAATTTTATGATCTGTAAGATAGATGTTTACTCCAATTAGTGATTCTCCGCTGATAGCTTCTTTTACATAGCCACTAATTGTGTAATGTTCATTTTTCTGTGCATGTAAAGGAATAACAATTAATAATAAAACTAAAATCAGATTATGAAGTTTCATTTTTTTAGGATTCGGTTAGAATAATCTCATTAATTGTTAAACGAATTTATGAGATAGTTATACATTATACTCCCAAATTTTTGTTAATCTATTCTTAATCTTCTGTTAAATATTTCACACTACTTTATTTAAGGTTTTTTGCCAGTCCCGGTAGATGGACAAGTAGCCAAGGGTCACGGTAAAACTGTTAAACGGTAACAAGTCCAGATAGATAGCAGTGAAGTTACGTGTCACGATGAAATAGTCAAGGTGGCGTGCAAAAACCATGACACCAAGTGCGTCGGCCAGCCACCCTATTGGTTTTGTCTCGGCAGCAGGAACAGTCAGGGTGCCCAAAGTTTTATAAGTTGAGATGAGTTTACTCGCATAGACTTTTGGGGCTGATTGAGAAGTTGTCCGGCTGACGAAGGCAATTCATTAATGCACCGTTCGAGTTAGGTTGTCTGGCTCGTTTTAATATTTTGTTACAGATGTCATAATTACCTGGACTGAATTATTAAAATCAGCAGAGTTGATATCAGTTGTACACAGGTTATAAACTTGTTGATCCTTATTTGCAATAGTATATGTGAATTTGATTTTAAAATCATATCTGGCTTTTGATGGGAAATATCCTGAATTAATATAGTTATAAAAATATTCAGGAGGGAATATAAAGATCGAGTCAGGGAGATTATATGTCATGAGAGTATCCCTTAAATCAGTAGTGATTATTGCATATCCAAGCTTATAATTATGCTGATAGGAACACTGCTCAAAACCAACAATATAACCATCTTTATACGGGTTATCATTTTCGTGTCTGCTGCACATAATGAATAATAAACTAAAAAACAGAATATTTAATCTCATAAGTAGAACATTTTAAAATTTATCTTGTTATGACTGCCCCGCCTGCAACATAACCGGCCCGGAGGTTTGGTCAATCGTCGGCTCTGTCAGGACTATGCTTTTCATAGTACCTTCCGTGTTAGCTGGCGTTATTTCTTTCCTTAATATTTGAAAGTTTCAGACAATTTTTTGTCTAAAGAATCCACATATTGGTTGGAATAGCCCATCCAGCTTCCAATGACTTTCCCATCCTTCCCAATTAGTACGGTAAGAGGTATTCCAGGAAGAGGGTAATTATCAATAATACCTTTGTTTACTGTATCCCCATTTTGGAAGATAGTAGCAATATTGTACCACATGTTTATACTATCATGATTTCTTGCTGATAACCAGGTTTCTATGTTTATATCCCTATATTCGAAAGCTACGATTTCTAATCCTTGTGGATTATATTTTTTGTAAAGATCTTTTAAATGAGGAAAAGCTGCACGGCAACCTTCACACCAGCTAGCCCAAAAGTCCATGATCACAACATTCTTATTTTTAAATTGAGAGAGCGTTATTGTATTGTTATTCGAATCTATGGCTTTAAAAGCTGGAACGGTTGCGCCCTTTTGGATATTATCCTTTTTTCTTATTTCCTCTTGTATCTTCTTTCCTATAATGCTATTCTGAATATTTTTATGAAGTCCATAAAAAATCAGTTTTAAAGAATCATATGGAATTATACCATTAATTTTTAAGATGTCTAAATAATAAGGTGAAACGTAAGAATCGGGATTGCCAACTATGAATTTAAGATATGTGTTATTCAATTCTTTTATTAATCTGGAGTATTGATTTTCCAATTCTTTTGATTCCTTTTCGAATTCTATTATTTTGCTACTATTCTGTGAATTTAGAATGCTGTCAGTAATTAATTTGCGCTTCTTATTTAAGACAGATATATTTTTATTGATTGGACTAAGCATCAGGTTTAACTGAATCAATTCGTTCTGAGTTTTCGAACCGATCATTTTAAAATCTCTAAATCTATCATTTGTAAGATTAAGGGTCATTACTCCTGGTTCCAAATATAGATCATCACTAAATTTTTCATTTTCACTTATGATCTGAGCTAATGTTGGTTCTACAATTGATCCCTGGAAGTTAAATGCTCCATTTTTTATTATAGCTGTATCATTTATTCGAATTGAGGAGGATGGAGAATAGCTTAAGAATATGATTCCTGAATCTTGTCCGGTAATTTTACCTTTAAGAGTAAATTTGCCAGGTTTTTTGTCATTCTGTGAAGTACAGGACCAGACTAAAAGCAGAAAAATAAGATAGTTGTAGAAGTATGCTTTCATTGTATGTAAAGTTTTATAATGCTTAGTATTTCACTTAATCAGAGAGAACCTAAATGCAAAATAATCTATGAATCGATCATCTATAGGTGAATTTAATGTCAGCTAACGGCGGTTAAATGGTGCCGTCCGTGTCCGAGTTGGCATGTGTTTTTGCATAGTGCCGGTAAGTGGACGTGAGTTATCCGGGCTGGCGAAGGCAATTAATTAAAGCACCGTCCGAGTTAGCGGTTGGATTTTACTTTAAAGATTTTATAAAACTAAAATTTATCATTCGTATTTAATTGCATTTAAAAGATTTACTCTTGAAATTTTTATTGAGTGGCTGATTAGGGTCAGAAAAACAATTAATCCGGCAATAATCGCAGTAATAAAAAATATCCACCAGTTTATATCCGCTTTGTATGCGAAATTATTTAACCAATTTTTGATGAAAAGTAATGTTAACGGTATGGAAATGATTGATGCAATTAGAACTAGTGCCAAGTATCCTTTTAGACTTAAAAATATAATTTGTTGCTCAGCGCTGCCGAATATTTTTCTTATACCTATTTCTTTTACTCTTGTTTTAGCAATAAATAGTGTCAAGCCAAATAACCCAAATGTTGAAATACAGAGAATAAGAATAGTTAAAATCAGAATAATAGAATTTAATTTCTTTTCTTTTGAATAAAGACCAGATATTACATCTTCAATGGTTCTATACATGAATGGAATTTTATACAGTTTTTTCCACTCTTGTTCTACTTTGGGAAGAATGTCTTTTAAAGTTCCAGGATTATAATGTACTGCTATGGTTCTTATATATTCATCTGTTAAACTGATTTGCAATGGTGGTATCTCAGAATGAATTGAATGAAGATTAAAGTCCTTTACTACACCTATGATGGTTTTACCCAATAATACTTTTCCGACAGGATCTGGTATTTCAAGATCTTTTACAGCAGTCTCATTAAGGATAATTGATTGAGTCATATCTCCGCCATATTCTTTTGAAAAATCACGTCCAGCTAATAACTGTATACCCAGAGTTTTAATAAAATTATGATCAGTGCTGAAAGATTCTACGGTTATCTTTTTCTCTTTATCATTATAGTCAGGAATTATAAAGGATGCTGAATTTGTCGTAGGTAGATCATCCATAATTGCCGAAGCGGATATTACATTCGGAATAGATTTTATGCTTTCTACAAGTACTGAATGGCGTTTATCTGGAGGCAATGGATTTATCAATAAAACATCTTTATTAAAAAAACCCGGATCTTTGCTCATAGCATAATTATATTGAGACCTTATTATTAAAGTGCCAGATGCAAAAGAACAGAACAAAACCAACTGAATTACAATCAGAGTTGAACGAAATTGATTTCTATTTTTCCCCGAATGAACTGAATTTTTAAGTATGTCATTAACTTTTAATTCCGATAAGTACAATGATGTATAGAAACCGGATGATAGTCCAACCAGAGTAGTTAAGAATATGAATACAGCAATATATAATAAGAGGTTTGATGAAATAAAATTCAATTTTGTATTGAATAATTCTTGAGAGTGAGGAAAAACGAAATACATTAATATAAAAACAAATGGTAATACAAGCAGACTTGATGTCACTGATTCTGCAAGAAGTTGGGATCTTATATTACTAATATTTGCTCCAAAGGTTTTTCTTATTCCAATTTCTTTCGTTCTTGCTGAAGACACTACTGTAGACAGTATAATGTAATTTATAGTTGCAACAATAAGAATTAGTATGGAAACAAACGTATATAACCTGACTGATTTTATATTTCCCTGAATTCCGGAGTTTTCAATATCCTCTGATTTTAAATAAACATCTGAGAGCTTTTGAAGAAGGTAATGATTATGAAGCCAATCAGGAATGTATTTAGTTTCGAGACTTTTAAATTGGTCTGCTACTGAACTAATATTTGAACCTTTTGAGATTAAAGCATATGTTGTCCAAAAATCTTTATCCCAGAGTTCATCTGCATTTTGTATTTTAAACGATCTATTTATCGGATCAAGAGTCCATTTATTGCTTATAAAATATTCCGCTTTTAATGTCGAATTTTCAGGAAGATCCTCAATTACTCCTTTAACAATGAATTTCATATTTGAAGTTACAGCTCCCTCGATTTCTTTACCTAAAGGGTTTTGACCAGGAAATAACTTTTCAGATAACGATTTTGTTAAAACTATTGAATTTCTTTCAATAAGTGAGTTAGAGTCTTGAACGCCGTAGATAAACCTAAGAGGAAATATCTCAAAAAAGTCAGACTCAGTTCCAATACCAACAGATGTCAATTCTCCAAGTTCGAGCTTAATGAACATCACAGTTCTTCTGACATTGGCAGCTTTAAATATCTGAGGAATTTCTTGTTTGAGCTTCGAAGATAGAGGAAATGGTGTTCCTGCATCTTTCTTTTTAAAATCGTCATTAAAATGGATTACTCTGTAGATTCTATTCAAATTTTTAAATGAACGATTATAGCTTACTTCATTAATAACAAACAATAACATAATGAAGGAAGCAGATAATGCGATGGTCAGACCAACAAAATTAATAATGGAGAAAATCTTATTTCTTTTAAAGAAACGAATAGCTGAGTTGAAGTAATTCTTGAACATGATTAATTGATTGAATAATTATTTTTTGACTGTTCATCTTATCGTGAAAATCAGGGGAAATTCACACATGACCCTGACCGGTTTTCCAAATTTAATACCTGGGCTCCATTTTGGTGAGGATATTATCACCCTCTTAATTTCTCTTTCTATTGATCTGTCCGCATTTGACTCTACTTTTACATTGCTTACTGAACCGTCTTTTTCAATGACAAAAATTGCTTTGAAAGCTCCTTGAATTTTGTTTTTTTTTGCTTCTTCCGGATATTCGATATGCGATACAACCCAACTGATGAATTTTTTAATATCACCACCCTGAAATGATGGCCTTGTTTCCAGTACGCTGTTATCGGTAGCGTTGTTGCTCTCTTCATATTGAAATATCTGATCTTTTTCTTCTTTATTGCCTATATTCATTGATGACTTATCGTCAACAATTTCAGGTTTAATGCTCATCATTTCTGAATACTTTTCAGAGGATAATTTATTTTCAGGAAAATCTAGGTGTTCCATAGTTAAACTGACATATTTAAATCCATCAGGATTTCCATCCCGGTAAATCTTAGTCTGAAAAATGAAAAAGGGAATAAGAACAATAGAACAGCAGCAGATTATTGAGATAACCATAGAGATTATCATATTTTTATTATAATTTTTTCTTAAGAAACATGCGCCATAGTCTTTATTCCGATTTTTAAATACTATATCATAAAAATCCATATACTTCATCTATTTACTTTATCAGAATAATTTAAAAGACGTTTTTGGAATGAATGCAATCTTAATCTGGGGACCTCTCTAACCGTTAACGGGCCGACGGTTTAATTAGTTGCCGTCCGTGCCAGGGTTGACATGTGTTTTTGCAGAGTCCCGATAGATGGACGAGCGTTTGGTGTCATGATGAAGTTGTCTGGGCTTCCGAAGGCAATTACCCATGCCATCCGTTGTTAGGTACAGGCATTTGTTAAGTTCTTAATTAGTTGTACACCAAGATTGAGGAAAATGTCTAAATCAATATCATTATAAAGCCATGTGTCTGTTTCAATTCCAATAACTTTCTTATCATTAAGGTTTTGTAGAATGGAGATGTAATCATTTTGAATTATCAGTTTTACTGGAGTGAAGTTTTTTGCGATTTTGAGATAAGTTGAAACATCTGAGTCAGAAATTATATCTCTTGGAGTCCAGCCTGATCTCGAGGTTATAGTAAGATTATCGTCTATGAATTTGATACCAGTTTTGTGTTTATTGATTCTAAAAAAATGATCAGTCCAATCCTTTCTATAAATATTGCATTCTGCAGTCTTGGGTAAATTAATTATTGAATATAATCCCGTATAAGTTTTTGATGTATATGCTTTTGTACCGTATGAGTCATAAGCAATGTAATACACTGAGTCAAAAGATGTAGTTACATATTTAGTATTAAGCATTCGATCGCTTCCTGGGAGGATAAAGTTTTTTTGATTTTCATGTGTTTCACATTTAAGTCCCCTTTTAGTGAGATTCTCGATTAGATTATCGACTGTTGAATTGTTTTTCATTGTATGATGTATATTTTGAACTTTAGGAAAAAAGTATCTTGTCAAGATATTTATTTAGGTTTGCTATTATTATGAGGATCAGGCTTGTACCTAACTCGTTTATTGCATTTGGAAACCGGAATTTTAAAACAACCGTTTGTCAGACATAGTATGTTTGTTACTTATATCTGACAATCTCTTTTCTCAGGATAATTAGGTTGATCTTTTTATAGCACAGCCCCGTCAGTCACAGAAGCATTTCACCAACAATCCGCGGTGTCTCCAACTAAAAATGCTTGTGTCTGACTTTTCACAATCGATACTAAATTTAAACAAAAAACAGATTGGCATTAAAATAATAACATGGGAATTTTACATTGGAGGTTATCAACCTGCACAAAAATGGCTTAAGGATCGCAAAGGGAGAATTTTATCCTATGAGGATATTCAGCATTACCAGAAAATTATTGTTGCCCTGGTGGAGACTGACATGCTTATGAAGGAGATTGATAAGATCGAGATAGAGTAATAAGACAACTCATGCCGGTCCACTTTGATTGTCAATTAATGAATGAGAAATAATGCAAACCAGGTTTGCTCGCTATAAACAGAATGTCCCGGATCTCTCCAGGAATTTCTTAGCTGCATGGTGGATATGCTTTTCATATCACGGTCCGAGTTATATGTAGGGTTAATTTTAGAATTGTCAGGATGTAAGAGACCTTTATTGTCCAGTCCTCAACCTAGTCGACAGGTAGGGACGGGCTGGAAGGCTCTTTACGCAAAAGACCGAACTACGTTATATGACGCATACTTTTATTTGCGTAATGTGCCTGAAAGCGACGGGACGGTATCGATCAAGAACCTTCGTTCAAAATTTTAACCTAAAGCTGGAAATCTAACATTATAATATAAGAAACTCTTACTGTTATTCCTCTGAGTTTGCCAGGAGACCATTTTGGTGAAGACTTAACAGCTTTTACAGCTTCATTATCTATTAATGGGTCAACTCCTTTTGCCACTCTAACATTTGAGACAGTACCATCATTCTCTACGATAAAAGTTATATATACTTTACCTTGTACTCCATTAATAGTTGCTTCTTCGGGATATTTGGTTTTCTTCTGAACCCATTCACGAAATTTGTTTATATCGCCTCCTTTGAATGTTGGCATAATATCCACTGCTGAATAGATACCATCGCCACCGCCTCCACCTGTTCCGCCTTCAACGCCACCTGAGTAATTTCCTGTTCCTTTCTCACTACCATTATCCGAACCATTAATATCGCCTATATCTCCTAAAGCCAACCCTGTGGAGTCAGATTTTACTGCAACTGGCTTTTCAATTGGGAGAATTGAATCAACAACTTTGGGGGCAACATATGCGTTTTCAACAACCCTTAACCTAAAGGATTTTAATTGTGGCACAGATGGCGGAGGTGGTATCTCAGGCATATTGGTTGGACCTGGAGGTTTTAAATTCTCCATTGTTACAAATAAAGAGGAATATACTTCTTTGCTTTTTTGTTCGGAGGTACTTAAGTAGGGAATTAACACAGCGATGCTGCCAAATACAACAGCTAGAATAATGGATATAACAACTACACGATTGTATCTTTTTCTTAAGAGATATGCACCATATGCCTTGTTCAGATTTTCAAAAACAATATCATCAAAATCAGGTATCCGCATATCTATGGATAAAACTTCAGTTTTCTTACTTTAATTTTAAAGAAATCTGTACAAAGAAGTCCATTTCCGCCAACACCTTCTATTTTTCCAACAAATTCAGTATTGAAATCGGAACAATAGAAAATAACTGTAGCTTCACCTTTTTCATCTGTGATAACTGATGGATTCCATGTTAAGGTGTTTCTAAAATCTGGTACGGAGATAGGAACATAATCCTTATCGTAATTTGGTTGATAAAATTCATGTTTCGCATAGTAGGCCTTGATCTTGAACATATTATTTAATTTAAGTACCTCTTCCTCTGTAAGATTTAACTTTGGAGGTACATGATGGTAAATAATCATTTGATCAGTAATATTATCATAAACTATCTCTCCTTCTAAGGGAGGTCTGTTATCTGGATCACTTTTATGTCGAGGACAGTTCAAAATCTTATATTTGCATACGTAGTCATTATTTACGTCTAAATTAAGATTTGCGACACTATCAAGTGCTCCAAGAAATTTTCCACGAATTATATCTTTCCCAGTTCCATGTATAACGACATCTTTAATAAGAATAGCACTACCATTGGAAACATTTGGTTCAGAGATTTTGATCTCTCTAAATGGAGAATACAATGGAGTTGATATATTTTTAGCAATCAAAGCATTGTTAATCCGGTCGAAAGGATTGATAAATTCCAGTTTTATTGTTGCTTTTGATGAGGCTATCGGCTTCAAATAAATATAATGTGCTTTCTTTAAAAGATAGTGATTTACACTAAAAGAACCTGCAGAATCAACAATTATTACCTTTTTAACACTATCATTTTCAGGAGAGAAGGCAAAAATATTTACCTGGCCTTTGGGGACTCTTTTCCTGCCAAAAGCCAAAGTAGCGGACCCTTTTATTCCATCTGATACAACTTCATTCTTTGAAGAACTTTTATTAAGAGTTGTTTCATTCCAAATGTATTTTCTCCACCCCTGTGTCAAGAGCAAGAGATCCAAAGCAGATTCCCGATTAACATTTTTCTCATTGAAATAATAACCTGGATTATAAATCCTCCCTTTCAGTTGAGTTGAAAGATACATTTGGGTGAGAATATTGATTGAATCAGATTGATTCTTATAAATTTTATCAAAAACAGTAAGACTAAGATTGGCTTTAATTGGTTTATTGTTCTCATCCCTTGCTATGATCTTGAGATTGACCCTTCCTCTTGTTAAAAAAATACTGTCAGGTAAGATTGTTTGAACTTTAATTTTTTTTTGAGGATTAACATAAACCAATCTTTCCGCGACTGGTATCATTTTATCATTGAAAAGAGTTAGTTCAGCTATACCTTGTGGCATGTCAGCGAGTGGCACTTTTATTTTTAGATCCTTATCAAGCTTTGCCTCAGTCAGTCCATAAATTAGGCCTCTTATCTTAACCATGAGATAAATATTTTCAAACTGCCCCTCAGTATTTTTTGATATGAAAAAGCTTAGGTTGTCTTTATCCCTTGATAAAAGTCTTAATGATAGTCCTTTTTCTTCAATTTGAGGGAAGGAATAAATACTGTCAGTCAAAGATTCTTTAAGCCTGATATAGTACTTAGCATTTTTAACGGGAATAAAATCAAAACTGCCCATTCCATCATGCATAGAGCTGAACGCAAGCTCAATGGAGTCATTTTTATAAAGCACACCGGTAACATTTATAGGCTCACCGTTAATATTTACGGCTTTGAATGCAACTCTGCTTTTGATTCCTGAGATAATTGTTCCACCTTAAGGGAACACATTGAATTGGATTGGATTCTTTATGCACGGGACATGTAGGATTACTTCTTCAGAATGATCCTTGTATTTAGAATTAATTACAACTTGTGACCCTTTTCCAAGATATTGTGGTTTAAATGAAAGTTCTTTCTCCTCATTAAGTTTCATTGTTGTCTGAGAAACATTCTCAACATCTCCACTTAATTTTAGAGTAGCGGTTATACCTATTTTAGAAGTATCCTTTTGATAAACAGGAAGTAGTTTGACCTTTATGGAGTCTGTACTAGCATAATTTTGTTTATCGAATTCGGCTCTTATTTGCCGAAGATGGGTAATATCATTTACTACTTTTACTTTTCTAACTGAGGTGAATTCTGAAGAATCTGTAAAAAATGAATTTGCTGTAAAAACTTCGATAAGGTAATTACCTTCATCAATATCCTCTTTTAGGAGAATCCGTCCGTTGGAAAAACCATCCTCTATTTCGTACTTCTCCTGCCAAACAATTTTCTTTGTATCTTCTTTAGCAAGCTGAAGGTATAGCGTTTTGCTTAGTTCTGATGGCCTAAGAGTACTTGAATTGAGCAGATAGACTTTAAACCACAGATCTTCCCCTGTCTCGTAAATATCCTTACTTGTCTGGATATAGGCAGACTCTCGCGGAGCATTATTAGCTAGTGAATCAAATCTTTCTGCAAGTTCAATTTGCTGAGAGCTGTAGGTTTGAGCCCTAAGAGGGGGAAATGCAAAAATGATTAAAATCAATAAAAGAAAATGATTTTTACTCATGGGATTCTTTACTTAAGGATATCAGTGTTAAATAATTAACAGACAAATATTATGCCAGATATTTCAAATAATATGTGGTCAATCTAGCGTGGTTTTTGCCAGTCCTGGTTGGCGAACGATAGGTCTTGTGTCAAGAGAAATTGTCCAGACGGTACCAAGTCCTGGTGACGGATGTGAGCTTTGGGTCACGATAAAATTGTCCAGACGGCGAGCAAAAAACAAGGCACCAGCGCGTCGGCCGACAGCGCCAACGATGCTGTCCCGGGCGATGAAACTGTCCGGGTGCCACAGCATTTTATAAATGGAACAGAATTTAAGCGCATAGATGTTGGGGTTGATTACAAATCTGTCCTGGCGCTGGCGAAGGCAATTAATTAAAGTCCGAGTTATGTGGTCGTAGTTATTTTATCTTAATTGTCCGTAGCTTTCCTTATCAATTACAACAACATTCCTTGCTGATAATGTGAAGTCTCGTTGAAAAAAATATTTTATACCGTTAATATCACCAGACCAGAAGATTACTTTTAGGGAACCTTTTAGTCCATCACCTTGACCAATATTTGTACTTGATTGTAAAGTTTCAGATCCAAAATAACTTTTTTGTCCAGGAAATAGAATTGTATCAATTCTTGGTGTATTAATCGAAGCTCCATTTAAAATTATTTCATCGACATAGTGATTTACAGGTACACTTCCAACATTTGTGAAAAGAAACCTCAATTGAATAGAGTAATTGTTAAGTGGGTTGTATCCTGTACTGAATAGTCTTTCAATTTCGATTGCAGGATATAGATATGGTCTCGTGCTTGTAAAAAATTGGGCCTGTGAAATATTAGCCATTCTTTTGGTAGATATTGCATACCAAATTGTTACACTTACTAGAACTAAAACAAGAATAACCTGTATTGCTCCAGAGTTATAGTTGAGAAAATTAAGGATTGCGCACATATGTTCAGGTTTTAAATATTTTAATAAATAATATTATCCCAAAGTCAAGCTGTGAGTTGTCTAAATAAGTACCTGTCGTGTTTATAGGTCTATGCCACATAACGGCAGTCTGTCTAATAACTTTCGTTAGCTCATAAATTTTCACATGATTTAAGCGGTTATCAGCGAACCTCTGAATTTTCTACTCCAACTTGACAGTCGTAGAAAAGTTGTCTCAAAATGTCCGTTTATACGCTTGAAGAGGTGAGTTTTGCTTAAAAACACCGAAACAAGTATCCTGAGATACTCTTTCAGTCGATCTTTGGTCAAAATATTACCAATCCGCCTCAAGTTATATGCAATAAACATAAACCCGACATCAGAGCTAGCCCTGCTAATTCCTTTCTTAGTGAGAATATAACTGAATCCCCA
>PLLX01000213.1 GCA_003141415.1 Bacteroidales bacterium | reverse complement strand
TTCCTGAGTCAATATCTTGACAATTTCATTTAAGACACAGATAATAGACTTACGGATTTTCCGTAACATCTTCATCATATTAAATGCTGCACCTGCCAAAAGGGTATTAATCATGTCACCCTCAACGCCTTTGAGGTAGTTTCTCAGTACTCGGTGGTCTTGTTTTAAATGCCCTATTATTGGTTCTATTGATGCTCTCCTTCGGAACCTCTTTCTGTCTTTGGCTTTTTGATAAGCAGTTTTACCTTTTCCTGAACCTGGTATTTTAATATTGACTCCCATAATACTTCTTCGGCCCTTACAGCCTCTGTCAACCAATGCAGTTTCAGGTAGTCGACCCAAAAGATCTTCAACCTGTGCCAGTTGCGGTTCAAGTGTGTGTCCATCGTAAATATTATCTTCAAATGCCATGGCTCCAACTACTATTCCACTTTGCTTGGTAAGAACAAAACTGCTTTTATTGCCAAATTCATATCTCTTATGTTCTTTGCCCTTTGAGATACATTTTACTTCCGGCGCATGAAAACTGTATATCTTATTATTGTCATCTCTTTTCTGTCCAAGTACACGGTAGTATAACCAGAGCTGCTCATCATAACAGTTCAAACGATCTATGTCATCAAGACCACGTTCAACATCTCTTACCAACCGGCCTGCGATAGTTTTAAGCTTACGAGCTGCTGCATTGGCTTTTTTACGCTTCTTAGGATGCTCCCTGAACCGTTGCTCGATCATTAATTGTTTAACTGTACGCTTATAACTTTGTCTCAATGTTATGCCTTCTTTTTCCGAGATCTTCCGACAACCCTCTATTATCTTTTTATGAAGTTTGGAATCAGTAGGGAATGTAATGTTCTTTTCCTGTACGGTTGTATCTATAAGCACTTCTTTCTCATGAACTTCCTTAGAATCAAACAGGCTTATACTGAGCTTTAATATTTTCTCCGCCCCAACTTCTCCAATACGTTTACGAAAATGTACAAACTCGCTCGGATCAAACGGCTTTTCATACTGGAAAAAGGTCTCTCCACAAAAGTATTGCCAGTATGGGTTTTCAATCCATCTCGCCACAAAAGTCTCATCTCCAAGATTATACATTTGTTTCAGTATCATACTCCCAACCATCTTCCTTACTGGAACTGCTTGTCTTCCCATATAAGGGTAATAGATGGAAAACTCCTTGTCTACGGATTTCCAGTCTATTCGCTGAGCCAATATGACCAACTCATGATCCATATTGATTACACTTACAAGGGGAATTTGAAAAACATCCAACTGTGGATTCTTAATAATTTTTCCTTTCATATTGCAAGGTTTTTAACGAATTTACTCATTACCTTGCAGTTAATCAAACTAAGTTATTAACATTAAGTGTTAATAATCAACACTTTAACCATTTTTTAAGGATCGACTATTTAATAGTCTCCGATTATCAATAGCCCTTATCTGATCTATCATAACATCAGATTCAACCTTAAGGTTTGCTGTACCTTTTTTTAAGTGGACCCTTAATATCTCACTCTCCTTCTCTACATTAGTTGTAATTGGACAAACAACCGTAGATGGGTGTTCATTATTTAAAAGATTCGTCTGTAAAATTAATACTGGTCTTACCTTGTCTGTTTCAGTTCCCCGCTGCGGTTCCAGATCAGCTATCCAAATATCAAATTGCTTGATTTTCATCATTGAGCCGTTCAAATTCTGCAAGAATTCCCATCGATTCTTTTCTTATAAGCCTTGATTCTTTGATGAGTTTACGTTCAATGAGCTTCCTGTTGTTTATCCTGTTGTAATAATCAACCGCTTCATTTATATAACGATTTCTCGATTTTTTAACCTTTGTCAGTAAGATTTCGGTCTCATTAAAGATATCATCGTCGAGTTTTAATGAAAGAGTTTTCATAATGTATAATTAAAGTATATCACAAAAGTATATACTTATTTGTTATCTTCAATTTTTTCTTATTAAATCATATCCATTACAACAGATTTGATTTCTTCATCTTTAATGTTTTAGGCCAAACAAAGCGAGGTATTAATGCTTCTAATTTTGAGATCCATTTTGCATTTTAATATTCAAATCCGTTCAACCACCTCTTCTTCGCCCTGGGCTCTGTGCCATTATACTCCTACTTTACATCCATATCTTCAATCGGACTCCTTACCTGTATAAGGTTACGTCGGCTTACATGCGTGTAAATTTCAGTGGTCCTCGTGCTTCGATGTCCTAACAATTCCTGTATATACCTGATATCCAGACCGCTCTCATGCAGATGCGTGTCATAACTGTGTCTCAGACTGTGAACACCAATATCCTTTTTAATACCTGCCCTATGAAGCGCCTGCTTAAAAACACGATATACACTCTCAACTGAATACCTGCCTCCGCTCTGTCCTTCAAAAAGATACTTCACGGGATGAAAAGCATCAGCATACCAGCTTTTGTAGGTACTGCTATATCTGTTGCTGTTTATCTTTTTAACAAGGGCAACAAGACTTTCATCATAGTTGAAAGTGATGAACATTCGCCATTTGTCACGATGAAACACCTTTTTCAGAATGACCTTTTTTTCCATACAGCGAGTAAAAAAATAGCACTAAGAAGAGATATAAATTTAATCTGAATTTTACAGATTTCAAAATTTATAGCGCGGTTTGCTCCAACGATTTTAAAGATTTTAATTATGTCAATGCCCCGTCAGTCACAATAGTACACCATAATCAATGCGCTGAAATACACAATTATACAGTACTTTTATCTGACTTTCAACAACCTTTTCTTATATTAAAGTTAAACATTAAAATTGGATTGGTTATAATGACAACAATCAATTCTAACCTGATGAGTATATAATCTGATTAGTTTGTTTTTTCTCCGCCTATTAATTAAAATACTTCTAAACAAACATCATTTTTTTTTGTTTATTCTACTGATATACAATATTAGAATTTAGTGTTTTTGTTTTTCCTTATTAAACATTAATAAATTATGTCGGACAATATCCCTCTCGAATCCCTGTCCAATGGGGAACTTTACCATCCATCAACTGACTTCATAGCCAAAGCAAATGTTCAGGTATGGGAGTCAAAAACGATCCAGGCTGAACACGACCTGGAAGGCTACTGGGCTGAACGTGCTCTGGAACTTGAATGGTATCATCCATGGAGTAAAGTACTGGATGATAGTAATAAACCTTTCTACAAGTGGTTTGTGGGAGGCAAAGTGAACATTGTACATAATTGTCTCGATCGCTATGTTAAAACCTGGAGAAAGAATAAACTGGCTCTTATCTGGGAAGGGGAACCGGGAGATCAACGCTCCTACTCGTACCATGCACTGAACCGTGAGGTTTGCAAGTTTGCCAGTGTCATAAAAGCCATGGGGATCGCTAAAGGTGACCGCGTGACTATCTATCTTCCCCGGATTCCGGAGATTGTTATTGCAATGCTGGCCTGTGCCAAGATCGGCGCAATACACTCTGTTGTCTATGGCGGGTTTTCGGTCGAATCCTTACATGGACGCATCCTTGACTCTCACTCCAAGATTGCAATCACTGCCGACGGAGGCTGGATGAACGGAAAGATTATCAAACTCAAAGATATGATGGATGAGGCTCTCCGCCGATCGCCGAGCGTGGAGCATGTGATCGTGATTAAAAGAACCGGTCAGGAGGTGATGATGGAACCGGAACGTGATCTGTGGTATCACGACCTGATGTCTCTTCCTATAGCAAGTCCTAAATGTGAGACTGAAATAATGGATGCGGAAGATCCATTGTATATTCTTTATACCTCCGGAACTACAGGCAAACCCAAGGCAGTTCTGCACAGCCATGGGGGTTATATGGTCGGAATTTATTCCACTCTCAAGGATATATTTGACCTCAAAGATGAAGACAGATGGTGGTGTACGGCTGATCCTGGATGGGTCACCGGACATTCTTACCTGGTCTATGGTCCACTGCTGAATGGCGCAACATCATTCATGTATGAGGGGGCACCCACATTTCCTTACCCAAACAAATGGTGGCTGATGATTGAAAAATACGCTCTCACAATTCTTTACACAGCTCCAACTGCAATTCGCGGACTGATGCGTTTCGGTGAAGCCTGGCCCAACAGACATGACCTTTCCTCTCTGCGTCTCCTTGGCTCAGTTGGCGAACCTATCAATCCAGAGGCATGGAAGTGGTATCATCGTGTCATAGGCAAAGGGAACTGCCCTATCATGGATACCTGGTGGCAGACTGAAACCGGAATGTTTATTATTACACCTACCCCGGTAATGCCATTGAAGCCAGGCTCAGCCACACGTCCTTACTTTGGTGTTGATGCTGAAATTGTAGATGGTGATGGTAAGCCTGTCCCCGATGGTGAAGAAGGATTCCTGGTACTTAACAAACCATGGCCGGCAATGATACGTACAATTTATGGAGATCCTGACCGGTACGTTAATCAGTATTGGAGTACATATCCTGGCAAATATATGACAGGTGATTCTGCCAGGCGCGATAAGGATGGTTATTTCTGGATTATTGGCCGCGTGGATGATGTAATAAAAGTATCAGGCTACAGGTTAGGTTCAGCTGAACTCGAATCAGCCCTGGTAAGCCACCCTGCCGTAGCCGAAGCAGCAGCCATCGGCCTGCCACACGAGGTCAAAGGAAATTCTATACACACATATGTCATCTTAAGAACCGGCTTTGATCCCTCCGATTCATTAAAAGAGGAACTTCGTAACCATCTGGGTCACGAAATTGGCCCGATTGCCAAACCCGAATCAATTACATTTGTTGACAATCTTCCCAAGACCCGCTCGGGGAAAATTATGCGACGGCTTCTTAAAACACGGGCACAGGGACTTCCCGATGGAGATATTACTACTTTAGAGGATTAATGGGTATGTAAATTATCCCCGGCTTTAATTATTATATTTGGGTTTACTTAACCTTTTAAGAAAATGGGAAAAAATATCCTATATGCACTATTTTCCTTTTGCCTTTTTATGAGAATCAGTAGCGGGAATAACGAATTACTGGCAGCAAACCAGGATCATGATTCGGTTACCGTTTTAAAATGCAAAGATTTTAAGATAACAGGCGACGGGCTTTCCGATCAATGGAACACTACCGGATGGATAACCCTTCCGCAACAGGATCCGAATAGTTTAACGTACAAGACTACTGTTAAAGTCCTCTATTCCGGCACAGGAATCTACTTCCTTTTCAACTGTGAGGACAAAAAACTGACATCTTCAATGAAAGCTGATAATCTGAATTTATGGGAAGAAGATGTGGTTGAAGTTTTCCTGTGGCCCGATGAAGATTTCCCTGTTTATTTCGAATACGAACTTTCTCCGTTTAATTTTGAACTGCCTATAATTGTACCAAATAATAAAGGGAATTTTTTAGGTTGGCTGCCCTGGCATTACGAGGGTGACAGAAGAACTCAGCATGCTACAAGCGTTACCGGAGGTAAGATGGAAAGCGGGAGTCCAATATCGGGTTGGATCGCAGAGTTTTTTATCCCTTATAAACTGCTTACCCCATTAAGCAATGTACCCCCGGTACCGGGAACTAGATGGAGGGCAAATATGTATCGCATTGATTATGACAATGGTGAAGTACCTTATGCCTGGCAAAAGACAAGTAAAACCTTTCATGAGTATAATAAATTTGGCATATTCATTTTTGAATAGGCTAACTCCGGGAGTAGTCTTTTTACCTCTATTAAAAAAATTTAAATTTTTGGCAACATTTGAAAAAGATCACTCAAAATAAAATTGCTTTAAGGTAAACTAAAGATTAATTTTGACAGTTAATAAATATGAGATATAATGGAACAAAATGAGAAATCAAAACACGAATCGTTCAAGGTTTCTGGCGATGAGATCTTATCAAAGGTTAAAGAGATAATTAAAGAAGGAAATGCAAGAAAAATAATCATTAAAAATGATAAGGACGAAACCATAATGGAATTCCCACTGACAATTGGTGCCATTGGAGTCGTCCTTGCTCCTATATTTGCAGCCGTCGGTACATTAACTGCCCTGGCCACACATTGTACTATTATAGTTGAAAAACGAGATATTGAGGACAAAAAATAGTCCTTAAATTTTAAATCAATAATTTGGGAATGATGAAAACAACAAAAGTAAAAACAGTCAGCAAACCAAAGAAAACTTCTGGTTCCGTTAAAACAGTAAAGAAAAAGAAAGTTACCATCGCCAAAATTGTACCAGGTGAAGATGCGATTCGGGAAAAAGCCAGGGAAATATACTACGAACGAATCTCCCGTGGCGAACATGGAACACCTGAAGGCGACTGGCGTGAAGCAGAAGAACTTTTAAAAGGTTCCTGAGGAATTGGGTTAAAGCTATATTTGTTATAACCTTATCTATCTGAAAAAGAAAGTGGAATTGTATTTAAATCCATTCTCGCGTAACCACCATCGATAAGCTTTGGCTATCTTTCTTCTTTTAAGTAAGACATCACCAATTTCTTTTGAAGTAATCTGGTAAACCGTTTTCATATCTGTGTAGTTGAATTTTGGCTTTGATTACTCAAGATTGTAATAACTGAATTTCTTCAGATAATCATATATTGATGTCCCAAGAACATCTTTCTTATTTATTCTTCCATTTGAATTCAGAAATTTCTGTAATGAACCTGCTCCACCAAGATGAGATGCAGCTATCATGCCCGATTTTGTAATTACTACACCATTAATTGAATCCCCGATAAAATGTTCGTAATCCATTAAAAACAAAAGATTTACCTTAATCAGAGTCTTGAGAGCTTTCAGCTGTAATTCCCTCGGGAAAATATCGGGATTTGCCATAAACCTCTTTAGCGTTATTTTTCTGTATCCGAGATACTTCAAGGTAGACTCCTCAAACTGCCATTCACCGAAACAACCTATCTGATTAACAGATAACCAGTTGTTTCCCGACTCGCTGTAACCAAGGTCATTAACAAATCTGGAAAATTCCGATTCATGGTATTTCTCACTAACAAACTCTGCCAGACTTTTGAATTTAAGCATCCCTAACCTAAAACCGATACTCGGAGCGCTACAGATATGAGAAATAAAAATAAAAAGGAAAGTCAGAAATAATTTTCTCATAATTTAACTGATTAGGACATATATTTCTTTAGTTCAAATGTTTAATTATCAATACAAAATTAGACCTTATATATACTTAAGTCAATCTTCGGAAATCCGGATTCAGGCTAAAAGAGTCATGAATTTTTTTGTTCCATCACAGAAAACCAGACGATTAATTATAATACTTAACGATTAATAAACAAACTTTGCCGGTTCGTCAAAATTCATGGAAAATTTACTGATAATGTGTGGTGATCGTGATATCTAAGATATGTTAACAGCCCATAAAACAAAGATAATCAGAATAATATAAAAACAAAAATATCTCTGAATCAGAGATATTTCTAAATCAGAGATTTTGACTAAATATCAATTTTATTAGACAAAAAATCAGGTGTCTATCATATTACACTGATTATTGTGAAATATTTCATTTCACAATGAATAACTCAAGATCAACAGGATGATTCTGTTCAGGTCGGGCCGGCGGTCTGCTACCTTGAGGAGGCATGCCCGCCTGATTTGAAGGTGTGGGACCATTAGGATTCCCCGGAGGTGGTCCACCAGGACCGCCAGGTCCTCCACCGGACCCGCCTGCGGCATAAATTTTATTATTCAGGACAGCTGCTGCCATTCCGTTTCGGGCAAAGTGCAGGCTGTCCGTTTCTGTCCACTGATCTGAAGCAGCCGGATCGAGGAAAAATGTATTTTTCCGGGGAGCGTTCCTCTCAGTTTCTGTAGCTTTGAATTTCTTATTCAGGAACACGGTTTTTTACGAAGAGGATGGATAGACGATACTGATGAAAAAGCTAAACATGAATCATTTAAATAAATCTTGCCGACTTATCAGCCACCTTCTACAGGTATTGTTTTATCCTATTCCAATAATTATTTGTCAGGTGTCCTGATCCATTCCATCTTTTGGCTATTTGTTCTAAGTTATAAGGACCAATTTGATCGGCGAAGTATAAAAAAATCTTTTCAGAGGTTTCATAATTAAACAGGTCATTCCTGCTATAACTGCTTCCTGTTCGTTTATTATAATCAATAAGCCTGATAGGACGTATTTGAAAAACCCCCACTGCTCCTTCTAAGGGATTATAAGCCAGAGTATCACCTTTTGTTTCTACCATTCCTACTGCAAAAGCAAGTTGTTTGTATGGTTCAATCGGAGCCAAATTAAAAATTACCAGTGATTGCACGCTTGGCGCTGAAACCCGAATTGAAAAGGATAACAATATAAAGCAGACAATTTTTATCTTTTTTAGATTACTGTTCATCGCGAAAAGCTCAATTACTCTTGTAAAATGCAAACCGGAATATTTAGTTTTTAATCGAGATTAAATGAGAAACTATGAACTAAGACAAATTTACAAAATAACTTGTTGTTTATAAATGAAAATGAATTTCATTTATAAACAAACTTTCAACCGCCACCATTCATCCATTGAGAAGGCTTTTTCCTCTGTTTTATTACTATTATTCACGCTAACAACATTCATACCTGTTTATAACTGATTGCACGACATTAATGATTCTTAAGAAAAAGCTTGTGATTTTAATCTGGTAATATCGTACGAATAATTAAACAGCTGTTCACCTATGGTTTTGTGTTCTGAAATATGTTAACCCGTTAATTTCGGTCATGTCAATTATTTTGAACCCATGCGATTCAAGACGCTTTGAGAAGTCCTTACCATCAATTTCAATATCAACCTTTGAATCCAAAAAATTAAGGAATCTTTTGTAAAACCTTGAAATCGTATTAACTCCGGTTGGAGTTTTCCTGTCAGAAAAGCATCCTATAAAATTGGTTTTCGGCGATAATCCGTTGTATAGAGTATGTAAAAAATCATCCAGATGGTTAATAAGGTTCAACTTTTTAAGGTTAATTAAAGTCGTCACTTCCTTTAATTCTTCATAATCATAATAATAATGCAACTTTGAAGAGAGTACAAGCAAATTAGCTTCATTTGCAAGACCGTGCGAGTTAAGATAATTTATAAAGTTTTCATCAACCTCAGCAACCAGTTTATCGGAAAACAGTTTGTCTTTTTTGATTTCTGGCGAAAATTTTTGCCTGTTTACTTGTGTCCTGACTTTTTTATCGGTAGTTCTGACCGGCCTCTGTAATACTGAAATATCTTCCATATTTATGTGTCTGATGTTCGAAGTAAAAGTATAGCTTAAAAGTATGCGTGTCAAGCAGCTAATGCCCAATTAGTGGGGAAATGGAATTAGTTTGAGTATACTTTGTCGTAGAAAACCGGACGTATAATTACCGGAACAAACTGTTTACAATATAAAAAAGGCGCTTCGTCANNCAGAATTTCCAAACAATTGAATTTTGACTAACATAATGTATTATACGATAAAGATTAATAAGAATCATCAATATAGCCACAGATATGCCGAATTGCAGACTGATATGGCAATTGAAATCCTCATTTTCACAGTCAGGATTTGAAATTGTAATTATTAATAGGAGGAATCTCTACGGGACAGATTAGTAGAAAACAGTATCTTTAATGTTGAAATCTTTTAATTCTGACCTGGCAGAGATTGATAGCACTTCGATTATTTTATATTACATAATATTAGTTTAATTAAAGAGTTAATTATAAAATGTAATCTTATTTTTTAAACAAATAATTGATTTAATACATTGAATTAATTTATTTTACGAACACCGATTATTGTATTATGAATAACAATATTTTGGATATTAAAATATTATTGTTTTGCTTTTTCTCCAGCAATATTAAAATTTTCATTATATATTATATCATTATTATTATCATTAACAGAATAACTTTTACTGCCTGATATTCATGTAAGTGTAAAATTTTGACATTGTGTGCAATTTTCAATTTTTTCGTTCCATTGATTATTCTTCTGAGAGACTTCATAAAATCTTTTTCATGTAAATAGTTATACAAAAAAGATTCGTTTATCAAATTAATGTTTGAAATTGAAAAATTCGAATATCATTAGTTAATGGTATAGGTTCTGGTGAGGTATGGACACGTATCTACCTCCACACGAACTATTTATATTGAATTGCCAGTAGTGCGCTCTAAACCTCTTAAAAATACCCCTATATTGCATATGTGCTGTTACGTGCTGGACTTCGTCTTCCGTCATTGTTCATTCGTTTAAACTATTGGTAATAAATCGCAAAACCAAAATCCTTTTGTCGTTATGTTTGTTGGAAGTGTGCAAACATCTTCTGTTTTTATTTCAAGTGGTTTATAAACTTTTTCACCAATTGTAAAATCAATTTTCTTTTTGAACAAAGGAGCATCATAACAAAATGTGTGATATTCTCCGTTTTCACCGCACAGGTCAATGGTAACAGGTAATTGTTCAATAAATGATTTGTCTATATACCTTCCTACCCATTCTTCTCCAAGGTATCCGTCATTAGTGCAACAAATAACAGTTTTAAATTGTCCTGTGATAAAATCATTTATAAGAATTGTTGTGTCCATTTTCCATAATGGAAAAACTCCTTTCATTCCTATCTTTGCTAAATTAGTTTCACGATATGCTCTTAAATCTTCCAAAAAAATGTCGCCAAAAATGACATTATTAATACCTTCAGATTTGGCTTTCAACAAAACAATTTCCATTTGTTTTTCATACTCATTGTTTGTGCCTTCAGTTACTCTTACCTTCAAGAGCGGAATACCGATGGATTCGACTTGATTGTTCAATAATTCTTCTCTGACTCCGTGCATTGAAATCCTTTTAAACTTATCGTTCACAGTAGTGAGCAGATATTTTACATCAAACAATTTTTCTGTTAAAACTTTATGCAAGCAATAAGAAGAATCTTTTCCTCCACTCCAACAAAATATTGCTTTAGTTCTGTTCATATAATCTGTCCGTTGGGGTTTTAGTTATATTCATAGCTTTTTAACTTTTTCAAAGGCTTCTTTACCTTCAGTTATGGAAAAGTAAATTAGACCTGCTGCTCCAATGATATCTGCATACGCAAAACCTGTGAGTTCGTAAACAAGACTCGATGCGAGCAGAACCAATGACATATATATACAAATCTTTGTACAATTGGCATCAGCAATTATGGGTTCGGAATTTAGTTGTTCGCCTGTTTTCTTTTTGGCATTCATCAGCCAAACCATTACCGCAATTGAAACCAATGAAATTATTACCCCCCAAATTGTGGTTTCTGGCTTGTGATGATGGATGAGATTTAAAACCATTCCTGCAAATAAACCTGCCGATAAAAGATAAAATGCTGTACCTGTTGTTTTTAACGCTTTTATCTCGAATGCACTTTTTGGACTGTCTGGGTTTTGTTTGATGCGTAATATCATCATGGCAATGCCTATACCCGACATTACTTCAATAAAACTATCGACACCAAATCCAAATAAGGTAAGGGTTTCATCTTTGTAACCTAAAATCATCGATACTATCCCTTCGATAATGTTGAAAAGGATGGTAAACAGGCTTAATTGGTATGCGAATTTATATAGTCTGTTTTCTTTTGTTCCCATAATTAAAATTAATTCGGTACTTCTTCAACATTGAAAGTATCGTTTCGTTCAGTTCAAATCATTATTTATTAATCTCAATTATTTATATAATCAGTTGTATAACTACTATTATGTACCTCGTTCTTGGGTCGGGATTTAATCAAAGTTAAATTTTTTCAATGATAGAGCATAAATATGCAGGTCGAAATGTTTTTTAGGCTGCATTTTAACCCTCTTTACGGTTTATGGAAGACCACATCAACGGTTATGTAATCTGCCCTTAAATGTCTTAAAAAAACCTATTTAAGAACAATTCTTTACTGCTATGAAAAACATGCAGGTGTAATAGTACCGTAAATACTTATTTTTCAATGCTAACCATTTCAATTATTTAATATTTATTTATTTGTCTTCTATTACTTCTTGTCGTAATTTTAACCAAACAATTTTTTCTATTATTTTATGCATAATTTATTTACCAAAATCTAATAATATGAAAACATGTGGTTCAACCATAATTATTGCAGTATTCCTTTTGCTCTTTTCAAACTGTATACAGGCACAATCAGAAGCAAAAGCTGAAAAATTATTTAATGCGCTGAAAGCGAAAGACCTTAATAATGCCTTGATTTTAGTGCAAAATGTTGATTCAGTTAATTATAATGGTAATGGTCAACTAAGTTTATTAATGTTAGCTTCAGAAAATGGTTATTCAGAAGTATGTAAAATATTAATTAATAAAGGGGCAAAATTGGATTTACAGGATTTTTACGGTGAGACTGCTTTGTTAATAGCTTCGCAAAGAGGGAGAACGGAAGTTGTAAAGCTATTATTGGATAAAGGGGCAAAATTGGATTTATGGGATAATGACAATGAAACTGCTTTAATGATGGCTTCAGAAAAAGGTCATAAAGATGTGTGTAAAATGTTAATTGATAAAGGGGCAAAATTGGATTTACAGACAAACAGTGGAGTAACTGCTTTAATGATGGCTTCAATGAATGAGATGACTGAAATTGTTAAGCTATTATTAGAAAAAGGAGCAAATACAGAATTAAAGTCCAAAGGAGGCAAAACAGCATATGATTGGACACAAAATGATACCATCAAAACCTTGTTTACCACATATAAGAAAAAGAAATAATACTCGTTTACGCATAGTGTGATTAGATAAGAGTGATTATAAATGACTTACATAAAAACTAAATTATCATGCTCGATTTTAGTAGTCCATTTCACATCATATTAATAATACTGATAATAGTGTTATTATTTGGCGGAAGAAAGATTCCCGAATTGATGAAAGGTATAGGTCAAGGCATGCGGGAATTTAAGAAAGCATCAAAATTGGATGATGAGCCTGAAAAAAAGGAGTCTGATGCAAAAGACAAAGACGTTGATAATAAGGTTTCA
>PLLX01000161.1 GCA_003141415.1 Bacteroidales bacterium | reverse complement strand
AGATCACCCCGACTATTAGATATTATAATCCGCAGTAAATTAACAACTTACAGCGGATTTTTTGTTTGTGGTAAATAATGTGGTAATAAAAACTATGGTATATTATTACTCCTATTGTCCCATTTCGTCTTCTGCCATTCACTTATAACACCCTCGTTTTCACATTCAGGACAATATCAGTGAATTTCTTCATTCTTAGGCATTACAGCAGTTTTAATTATTCCATGACATCCTTTGCTAAAGCATTAGTTTGTGACTCTCTGATAAACTCTTACATAGTCAATATACACAGTATCCGGGAATGCAGTTGTTGTGTCAGGATTTTTTGGCCAATCACCACCAATAGCAAGATTGAGTATGATATAATGAGGTTTATGGAATTCTTCCGTACTGTTAATGCCATCCTTAATATTAACTTCCCAGTATTTATTGCCATCAAGGAATAACCTGATGGACTCTTTGTCCCACTCAATCGAGTAATTATGGTATTTTGTTACATCACAGGGAGTTGTTCCTCCGGATGAGACATGCTTCTCATTCAACCAATGAAGGGTGCCATGCAGAAGATCTTCATTATTAATATGTTCCATAATGTCAATCTCTCCGCATTCGGGCCATCCAACTGTATGAATATTTTGTCCCAACATCCAGAATGCCGGCCACATTCCCTGTCCCTTTGGTAATTTTATGCGTGCATCAACTTTCCCATAGGTCCAGCTTTCCTTACCGTCAGTAACCAGACTTGCAGAAGTGTAATTTGCATTATTATAAGATTCCTTTTTCCCTATGATCAACAGGTTTCCATTCACAACCCTCGAGTTTTCAATACGTTGTTTCGTGTAATACTGAAGTTCATTGTTTCTTACAAAACCTACCTCGTTACCCCATTTGGACGAATCAGGTAATCCGGTATAATTAAACTCATCCGACCACACCAGCTTCCAGGCTGGTTCACTTTTCTGAGCAGAACAAGTTACAAGGCAGAGTAAAAAGATTATAACATTTATCGTTTTCATCATTTTATATCATTTTAGCAAAGTTACAAATTAGTTATCACTCAATATAAAAATTAAAGTTTTCCCATTTCACTTTTCAATTACCATTGAGAGGGATTGTGTGATATGGCGACCAACTATTCATCTCAAGGTGGAATTTCCCAAACCAGTTATTGTATGAAGTATCGGCTCCTGCTTGGAGTAAAGACCCACAACACTGTATTTTATCAAGATACCGAGAGAGAATTATGCGTTCTTCAAGTTCTTTTGACTTTGGGTCATTGTATTCCTGAAAATCGACAGCACTACTGGTGGTCCAGAATTTTTCCCAGCTCTTTTTACTTGCAACCTCTGTCTCGCCAAAATTTTGAATCCTGCCATTCTCCGGATTATTCAGGAACTGACATGAAAATGAATATACAGAATCTGCATGGTTAGGTTCAAGATAGTAGAGATTTTTGGCAGCTTCTTTTAAATCAGCATCATTGCGCCAAACTATAACATTATAATTATCCTGGTTCCTTCTGAATATAGCCAGGTTGTTAGTGTCAGAAAGGATTTTGGTGGTATGTTTTTGGGGAGTGTTAAAAGCATAACCTGCTGGAGAAGGTTCTTCAGTAGGAAAGTTGATTTTTATCCTCAATCGTTTCTTTCCGATTAATTCAGAAATGATTTTAGCTGAAATCATATCATAGTCAGGATGACAGACAGTCTTCAGGTGAACCGGAACACCTTCAATGTTAAACCTGCTGTCTATCTCCCCTGTCAATAAATTAAGCTTTTGAACAGGATCTTTAATATCACTAACAGATATTTCTTCCCCATTTTCTTTTAGAATCCATAATCCAATCAATCCAAGACAAAAGTGATAAGAATTTTCACGATATTCTCCCATATGCCAACCCCAGCCTGACATTGTTTCAAGAGGAATTCCCCTGGTGTAGTATTCCGGAAATGTTTGTAATCCGGTTATATCAGCAGTAAAGATGAATTCACCATTGCCAATTGACAAAGTACATTTGCTGTCAATAGCTGAATTTTCAATGTTATATCTGGAAACTATGTAATAACGTTTAATTTCAGAATTATTACTGGAACAATTAACTGAGACGAGAAGTACAAACAGAAAAAAATATATTGTTTTTATCTTCATTTTTCCTATTTTAAAAAGCATATAAAGTTATACGTTTTGTCGATTGTTTTTGACATCTTTAACCCGGAAAGCTGATGATATAAAAGAAGAAAAATAATGGATGCAGATATAACGATTATTGGCGCCGGGGTAATTGGTCTCGCTATCGCTGAAAAAGTATCCGAAAATCACGACAATGTTTTCCTGATCGAAAAACATCTCTCATTCGGACAGGAAACAAGCAGCCGAAACAGTGAAGTTATACATGCAGGAATTTATTATACAAAGGATAGCCTGAAAGCCAGGCTCTGCCTTGAAGGGAAATGGCTTCTTTATGATTACTGCAATAAGTATGATGTGCCTTTCAATAATTGCGGGAAACTTATTGTTGCGACTTCTCAAAAGGAGATTGCTATAATTGAAGGCATTCGGCAGACAGCAATTAAAAATGGGGTCGATGATCTGTTGGTTCTCGGAAGAGAACAGATTGCAGAACTGGAACCGAACATTTTCGCCATAAAAGCTCTCTTTTCACCATCAACGGGAATTATTGATTCTCATTCCCTTATGAAACAGTATGAGACAAATGCAATTAATAATGGTTGTCAGATAGTTTATGGAAGTGAAGTTACAGCAATAAGCCGTATCAAAAACGGATACAAAATTGATCTTTTCGATGCAGATAAAAAGATTTACAGTTTCACAACCAGGATTATAATTAATTCTGCAGGGCTTACTTCAGATAAAGTTTCTGAAATGGTTGGGATTACTGACGATAATCTGAAAATACTTTTTTGCAAAGGCGAGTATTTCAGGATTAACCCACCAAAAAACCGGTTGATAAAAAGGCTTGTCTATCCTGTTCCTCACCCAAATATGGAAGGCATTGGCATACATGTTACAATCGATATGGGCGGCGGTGTAAAACTTGGTCCTGATGTAAAATATCTTGAATCAAATATTTATGACTATAAATTGACTGGTTCGAAACAAGAAGCATTCTACAGATCAGCTAAAAAATTTCTGCCTTTCCTTGAGTTTGATGATATTGTTCCTGAAATGGCCGGGATCCGTCCCAAGATCCAAAAGCCGGGTGAACCACTCAGAGATTTCTATATTATGGAAGAAACCAATAGGGGATTTCCTGGATTTATAAATCTGATTGGCATGGAATCACCTGGACTGACTTCTTCGATTGCTATAGCAAGGTATGTGAATAGACTGATTAATGTTACAGTTTAATTTATTCCATTCAACATCAGAGTTTGCTCCTGAGAAGATTCTGGAGATCAGCCATTTCATCCCTGAATCTTGCAGCTTCAATAAAATCGAGCTCTGCTGCAGCTTTTTCCATTCCCTTTCTTGATTTTTCTATTGCCTTTTCGAGGGCCTCCCTGTTCATGTATTTCACCACAGGATCTGCAGCTATATCAGGCCTGTCAGGCTCAATATAGGCTTTTACCAAAGCTCCTTTCCTACCCAACCCACTGAGAATGGATCCTGTTTTCCTGGTTATCTGAGCAGGAGTAATACCCATTTCTTCATTGTATTTCAACTGTTTGCTTCTTCTCCTGTTAGTTTCATCTATAGTCTGCTTCATGCTCCTTGTAACTACATCGGCATACATAATGACCTTTCCATTCAGATTTCGCGCAGCTCTCCCTGCAGTCTGCGTAAGTGATCTTGATGATCTGAGAAAACCTTCCTTATCTGCATCCAGAATAGCAACAAGAGAGACCTCAGGAAGATCAAGTCCCTCTCTCAGAAGGTTTACCCCAACAAGTACGTCGATAGAACCAGTGCGGAGCTCCTCCATGATATCGATACGGTCGAGAGTGTCTATATCCGAATGAATGTAGCTGCATTTTATATCATATTTTATCAGATAAGATGAAAGCTCTTCCGCCATTCGTTTTGTAATAGTTGTCACAAGGGTCCTTTCCCCCGATTTAGCCCGTGTACGGATCTCACCCATCAGATTATCAATCTGGTTTAAACTCGGACGGACCTCTATCGGCGGATCCAGTAGGCCCGTTGGTCTGATTACCTGATCAACAAAGACACCCTCACTTTTTTCTAATTCGTAATCAGCAGGAGTGGCACTTACAAAAATTGTCTGACCTGTGAGTGATTCGAATTCTTCAATCCTCATCGGCCTGTTGTCGAGAGCTGCAGGAAGTCTGAATCCATATTCAACTAGTGTCTGCTTCCGGGAATGATCACCTCCGAACATTGCTCTGATCTGAGGTAAACTGACATGACTTTCATCGATAACAGTTATAAAGTCCTTTGGAAAATAGTCGAGAAGGCAGAATGGTCTGGTTCCGGGTTTTCTTCCGTCAAAATAACGTGAATAGTTTTCAATACCGCTGCAATAGCCTAGTTCTTTTATCATCTCAAGGTCATACAATACGCGTTGTTCGAGCCTTTTTGCCTCTTCTCTTTTCCCGATTTCATTAAAATAAGTCACCTGACGAACCATATCATCCTGAATGTCGCTGACTGCCAGATTGATCCTTTCCCGGGTAGTAACGAATATATTCGCAGGATAGACGATATACTCATTCAGAATTTCAAGCCTGTGACCGCTAACCGGATCGAATGTATTTAACTCTTCAATCTGGTCACCAAAGAATATCACCCTTACTGCAATGTCTGCATATGCCGGAAAGATATCAATCGTATCTCCACGGACTCTGAAAGTTCCATGCTTGAATTCGAGTTCGTTTCTTGAATAGAGGCTGTCGACAAGCTTCCTTAGGAGAAGATTCCTTCCAATCATCTGACCTTTTCTTATATGAACAGTATTTGAATGAAAATCATCCGGATTACCAATACCGTATATGCACGAAACCGATGAGACTACAATTACATCATGACGTCCTGAAAGTAATGATGAAGTGGCGCTAAGGCGAAGCTTTTCGATCTCCTCGTTTATTGAAAGGTCCTTTTCAATATAAGTATCTGAAACAGGAAGGTATGCTTCGGGTTGGTAATAATCATAATAGGAAACGAAGTATTCAACCCTGTTTTCAGGAAAAAACTGTTTGAATTCACTATAGAGTTGAGCTGCCAGAGTTTTATTATGGCTTAATACAAGAACAGGGCGGTTTACTCTCTCAATTACATTTGCGATTGTAAATGTTTTACCCGAACCGGTGACTCCAAGAAGTGTCTGAAACGGTACTCCACTTTCAAGTCCTCCGACAAGCTGGTTTATTGCTTCCGGCTGGTCCCCGGTAGGCTGAAAATCGGATATAAGTTTGAAGTCCATAGGTTGTTCTTCGGTGAAAAGATTACAAAACTACAAAAAAAGAAAAGGCACTCGGGTAAGAGCGCCTTTACATTCCGGATTTCCGGTATATTTAACCTAAATAGCCTTTTAATAATCTGCTACGTGAAGTGTGTCTTAACCTACGGATTGCTTTTTCCTTAATCTGACGTACCCTTTCACGGGTAAGACCAAATTTTTCACCTATTTCCTCAAGGGTCATCTCCTGGCAGCCAATACCGAAGAAGAATCTGATTATGTCCCTTTCTCTTTCTGTAAGCGTGGCAAGCGCCCGGTAAATCTCTCTTGAAAGCGACTCGTCCATCAGAAGCTTGTCAGCAACCGGAGAATCAGAGTTGGTAAGAACATCAAGTAAGCTGTTATCCTCACCTTCAATAAAAGGAGCATCAACAGATACATGACGGCCAGATACTTTCAGAGTATCAGTGACCTTTTCCTTCGGCAGTTCAAGAACATCAGCAAGCTCTTCTGGTGAAGGAGTTCTTTCATTCTCCTGTTCAAATTTCGAGAAAGCCTTATTGATCTTATTCAGTGAACCAACCTGGTTCAATGGTAATCTGACTATTCGCGATTGTTCGGCAAGAGCCTGAAGTATAGACTGCCTTATCCACCATACTGCGTAAGAAATAAACTTGAAACCCCGTGTTTCATCAAATTTTTCTGCAGCCTTGATAAGGCCCAGATTACCTTCGTTGATAAGATCGGGCAGACTAAGTCCCTGGTTTTGATATTGTTTTGCAACAGAAACGACAAAACGTAGATTGGCTTTTGTGAGTTTCTCAAGAGCAGCTCTGTCGCCTTTCTTTATCCTTTGAGCCAACTCAACTTCTTCTTCTACCGATATNNTTTCCGCAAAGATATTGCTTTATTATGTAATAACAAAAATAATTCACTATTGTTGTGAAAAGGGGATCTATTTTTATAAATCCCCTGAATAATAGTGAATTATGTAATTTAGCTTATTATCTGCCAAAAGTGTAATTAAATTCTGTACCGTTTGGCAGGATTCCTTCTATATCTTTCAGCTTTGCGCCATTATCTGAGTTCTGTCGAACATCTACAGGACTTTTGACCTTTTTACCATTAACACTCAGGATAATATAACCAGGGGCTATTCCGATCTCCTTAAATTTCCCTTTATTGACCTCCACAACTTTAACACCATAATCAACATTCAATGAACTCATATCTGATGAGCCAAGTGGTTCCAGTCTGGCACCAAATACCACATCTTCTGATCCTTCCATTTCAGGAGTAACAACTTTTGTATTTCCTGCAAGATTCTTCATAACTATCGGAACTGAGTTTTCTTTTCCGTTCCTGATATAGGTTATTTCAGCCTTATCTCCAGGCCGATGTTCTCCAACATGTTCCTGCAATTCTGAAACACTATTTACAGCATTTCCATCAAACTTCAATATCACATCGTTTTCCTTAAGTCCTGCTTCCTTAGCTGCACCACCATCCAGAACTCTTGTTATCAAAACACCTTTAACTTCAGGAAGTTTATATTTATCAGCATCTTCCGATTCAACATCTTTAATATTTACACCAATAAGGGCTCTCTGAACCTCGCCGTACTTTTTGATGTCGTCGACAACTTTTTTTACAATCGTTACCGGTATTGCAAAAGAGTAACCGAAGTAAGCTCCGCTTGGAGAAAAAATTGCTGATGTTATTCCAACAAGCAAACCTTTTGTATTTACCAGGGCTCCCCCACTGTTACCCATGTTAAGAGCAGCATCGGTCTGAATGAACGATTCAATGCTATAGGCGCCTTCATTTAAGCCAAGGCTTCTCCCTTTAGCGCTGACTATACCTGCTGTAACTGTAGATGTAAGATTGAAAGGATTTCCTACAGCCAGTACCCATTCACCAAGCCTGAGTTGATTTGAATCACCATATTTAATATATGGCAAATTGTCTGCATTTATTTTAAGCAGGGCAATATCACTTCCCGGGTCACGTCCGACCACTTTTGCTGTAAAAGTTCTTTTGTCATTTAGTGTAACATCAACAGATTCAGCATTTTCTATAACATGGTTATTAGTGATTATGTAACCATCACCTGAGATAATAACTCCTGATCCATAACCACTTACTTCCCGCGATTTAGAATTCCGGTCACCATAAAAGAAATCCATGATAGGACTATCGGTAGTTCCCATCATTTTTATATGAACGTGGACCACGGCATGAACAGTCTGTTCAGCTGCATATGTAAAATCTATCTGTCCCTCCTGTGTTTGAAGCGAAGTGAGATAAGCTCTTGCGTTTTGCAATTCAACTTTGGAACTATCTTTCGAGACAGCCACTAAGGGTTTTACCATTATCCTGGTGTAAGCAAACAAAGCTATTGATGCTCCTAAAAGAGCCATAAATAACGCACCTAATAAATATTTTCCTCTCATGTTTTTTTGTTTTTAATTAAACTCTCCTTTTGTGGCGGTTAAAGTTCATTATATTATGCCTTCACAAAAGTTTAATATCTTTATAACCGAATTAATCTATTTTTGTTTTACAAAGATCATGTATTTTTCGAATGATCTTCAAGATTTTACGAAGATTTAACTACACTTTAACACTGATGACAATAGTATTTAACAAATATCAGGGAACCGGAAACGACTTTATTATAATAGACAACCGGAAAAGCAATCTCTGATATCCGGCTTTCCGGCCCGGCAACTTTCTTGTTTGAAGGGAAAGTTGAGGTATGATGCATGGGGTGTGCGGTATCCGGTATGCGGAAAGATAGATAAAAGATAAAAGTATAAAGACAAAAGGAAAAGACTAAAATTTTACATTATAAATACTCTGCGCCCTGAGCCCTGTGCGTTGTGCCTTAAAATTATGCAAAAAGAAAAACTTTACGGAAAGACACTAAATGAACTGATTGCAGTAACCAAACGTATCGGGTTGCCGGGTTTTGCAGCGAAGCAAATTTCCGACTGGCTTTATAAGAAGGAGATACAGTCGATTGAGGAAATGACAAACCTGTCTAAAAAAACAAGAGAGCTTCTTTCGGTTGATTATGAAATCGGTCTTTCTGCACCTGTCAATGAATCCAAAAGTTTGGACGGAACCAAAAAATATCTTTATAAAGTTCTGAACGACAAATTTATAGAAACGGCTTATATTCCTGATGATGAGCGTGCCACAATTTGTGTTTCATCACAGGCTGGTTGCAAAATGGGTTGCATCTTCTGCATGACCGGGAAGCAGGGTTTCCAGGGAAATCTCTCTACGAATGAGATTCTTAACCAGTTCAGAAGTTTACCTGAGTTCACCAACCTGACAAACATAGTCTATATGGGCATGGGTGAGCCATTAGACAATATTACCGAGGTACTTAAGAGCCTTGAAATTCTTACGAGTGAATGGGGATATGGATGGAGCCCTACACGGATCACAGTAAGTACAGTCGGACTGACTACCGGGATAAAGGAATTTCTTGAAAAGAGCCGGTGCCATCTTGCTGTAAGTCTGCACTCTCCGTTCGATGAAGAAAGAAGAAAGCTTATGCCGATTCAACATACAAACACTGTCAGAGAGGTGCTGGATATAATCCATAATTTCGATTTTAACAGCCAGCGAAGAGTATCATTTGAATATATCCTTTTTAAAGGGGTAAATGATACACCTGCACATATAAAAGAACTTGCCAGGATTCTTAATGGAATAAAATGCCGGATTAATATTATCCGATTTCACCCTATTCCAGGATCAGAATTCCAGAGTCCCAATCTGGGAACCACGATCAATTTCAAAGAGGCGCTAAGTGCCAAGGGAATACTGACAACTATCAGGGCAAGCCGTGGTGTCGACATACAGGCTGCATGTGGGTTATTATCAACTCTCGAACTAAATAAATCAGTTCAGAAATGAGTAAAACATTTTTTATCATTTCACTTGTTTGCCTGACCATCAGGTCATTTTCGCAGGAGAAATCATCTGAAACATTTCTGGGCGATTCATCGTTGATACATGCATCTGTATCTCTGTGTGTTGCAGATGCAAAAACAGGAGATATTTTACTTGATTATAATTCCGGAATAAGTCTTGCACCGGCTTCAGTAATGAAGGTTATTACATCAGCTGCTGCCCTGGAATTACTTGGTCCCGAATACACGTTTAAAACTTCAGTAGGTTATACCGGATCGTTAAATAAAAGATCGGGAAAATTGAGGGGGAATATCATTATTACCGGCGGAGGCGATCCAGCTTTGGGATCCAAATATTTTTCTGATCATTACCACAATTTCCTGATCAACTGGATTACTGAAATTAAGAAACTGGGAATTAAAAGAATAAAAGGCAGAGTTATAACTGATGATTCATATTTTGACTTTTTACCTGTCCCGGCTAAATGGCTCTGGGAAGATCAGGGTAATTATTATGGTGCAGGAGCGTATGGATTATCCGTATTTGACAACACATATGAAATTCATTTTAAAACGTTATCCGACAGTACCCTCCCAGTTATTAAAGAGATTATACCGGATGAATCCAGGTTTGAATTATCTAATTTTTTAATTGCTTCCGGAACCACCGATGATGGTTATGTTTTTGCCGCACCTTATAGTAGCAGTGGATGGCTTTCCGGAAACATTCCTGTTAATCAGGACGATTTTGTTCTGAAAGCTTCAATTACTGACCCTCCCCTTCTTCTCTCTAAAATGGTAACCAATAAACTTAAAGCAAATGGCGTTAAAGTTTCCGGAAATCCATCTACAATAAGAACAGTAAAAAACTACAAATCAGGGAAGGTTGAACCTATTACAGAAACTATTTCTCCTCCGCTTGCCGATATAATTGAGGTATTGAACCACGAAAGTGTAAATCTGTTCGCCGAACATCTTATCAAGGAACTGGGAAAAAAATTCAAAAATAACGGGTCAACTGCTTCGGGAGTTGCTGTTATTCTTGAATTTCTTAAAAATTCCGGTATAGATATAAATGGAATGTTTATCGAAGACGGAAGTGGCCTGTCTCCTCTTAATGCCATCAATACCAGAGAATTGGTCCGTCTCCTGGTTTATATGAAAAACAGGGGAAAGTACTTCACTGAATATTATGCATCTTTTCCGGATGCAGGAAAGGAGGGAACACTAAAAAATTATTTTAAGGATCCCATATTCGATTCAAGGCTCAGAGCAAAAAGCGGTTCAATGACCAGGGTGAGAAGTTTCGCTGGATATTTTACTACTCTTTCAGGTAAGGAGATGGTCTTCAGCATAATAATTAACAATTATTCCGGTCCCTCAAAAAAAATTATTTCGGAGATAGAAGAAAATCTCAGAGAATTAATATCGAAGAATTAAGGAAACAATGCACCCTTTCAAACATTGCCTATATTTGCACTTTTTTTAAAGGAAAAAATTGATGAATAATAAAATTGCTGTCAGAAAGTGCAATGTATATGACCTTCACGAGGTCTTTGACATTATTGCCGATATATACAAAAAAACCGATGGGCCCGATGTTAAGGGAAAAAGGGTACTTGTAAAACCGAATATTCTTACAGATGATGACCCTTCAAAATGCATAAGCACGCATCCTGTAGTAGTGGAAGCAATGATCCGGTTTCTACAATCAAAGGGAGCTACAGTAATGGTTGGAGATTCTCCGGCAGTTCACACACAAAAGTTCAGGGGTGAGAAATCAGGTATTTTCAAGGTGTGCAAAACAACAGGAGCGAAATGGATTGATTTCATGGTAAATCCTGCTGAGAAAGCACTCAGGAAAGGAAAAATCAGGGTTGCATCTATTGTAGATAAAGTTGATCTTATTATTTCTCTTCCTAAATTCAAGAACCACGAACTTGTTTATTTTACAGGTGCAATAAAAAACACTCTTGGCCTTGTACCGGGTTTCAGCAAGGCAAAACAGCATGCCATGCATCAGGACAGGAGCAAATTTGGAGAGTTCCTGGTTGATCTTAATGAAGTGGTTACTCCTGATTATTTTCTAATGGATGGTATCATGGGAATGGAAGGCCCGGGCCCCGGACGCGGTTTACCTGTTGAAATAGGACTATTATTGGGTTCCACAAATCCTCTCGCGCTTGATATTATAGCAAGTCGGATCGCAGGTTATGAACCCTTGATTATCCCGACTACAAGGGTGGCCTTTTTCAGGAAGAACTGGCTGCAATCAGAGGATGAGATAATTTATGATGGACCTGAAATGAGCAGCATCATAAAGAAAGGGTTTAAGAAAATTCCGATTTCAACATCCAATAATATTGCCCTGAAGTTTTTAATGAAAAGGATCAAGTTCCTGAAAAAACTTGAAAGAAGGCCGGTCTTTATCCATCAAAACTGCACGGGGTGCCAGAAATGTGTTAATATTTGTCCGGTTCAGGCCATTTTACCGCTGTCATCTAAAATGACTTATATTCTCCTCACCGATAATAAATGTATAAGATGTTTCTGTTGCAGTGAAGTCTGTACGGATAATGCTGTTGTAATAAGAAGAAAAGTTTTTGGGGTATAAAAGAATAATCTAATCTCCAGAGTAACTAATTGCTTCTCCCTAAACCGAGCGAAGCGAGCTCGCCGAAGGCAATCCCTCCCCAAAGAGGGACTTAAATCATTAATATATTGAGGGTTACCCCCTTCTCTCCTGGGACTACCCTTTATACACATCTCGTTATTATCGAGATATACAAATTATTAATTTTATATTAAACTTGAAATAAAGAAGTATATTTTATAGTTGTTACATATTTTAATAATGAAATCAGGTGTTTTCGGTGGAAGGAGATGACACACACAAAAATCTTAATTTAGCACTGAAACATAATAACCAATTAGATTGCAATTGGGGCTCTGAAAGAGCCAGATATGAATAACCCCCGGCGCCAG
>PLLX01000121.1 GCA_003141415.1 Bacteroidales bacterium | reverse complement strand
AAATCCAATTTTACAAAAAAGAGCGTCCATAATACAAGGCAGCCATAGCTAAATAACCATTATTGCACAGACTCCCGTTAGTAGCTATACGACACGCACATAACATACTTTAAATTGCTTGACCAATTTCTCACGTAGATTAATCCGTTTGCTCAAGTTTAAAAATATCATTGACTGACTTCTCAAAATATCTTGATAGTTTAAGTGCCAAGATCGTCGATGGTACATATTTTCCAAGTTCAATAGAATTAATAGCTTGCCTTGACACTCCTATGATTTTAGCTAGTTCCTCTTGAGTTATATCTTTGATAGCTCTCTCAACTTTAAGACTATTTTTCATATTGTAATTGTTTTGTTGACCTATATAAGATATAATTGAACCGTACGATAAATAAAATTATGATTGTGAACATATTAAATATCATCACATACATAAACCCTATTCCATAGAAAAACAGAAAAGAGAATAAAAGGATTGCGTAGTTAATATAAGTTGCCCACAAGAATGATTCTAATCTAATTTTAGCAATGAATTCATCTTCATGTTTTTCTTTTGCAAATGCTACCATGACAGCTCCCAAAATAAAGAGAATACCGATAATTGTACCNNAGAAATTTCAATCCAGATCCAGCAAGATAGAATATTTGGATAATCCCAAGAATCGCTGATGGAACTAATAGAATCCATCCAATCAATTTAAATTTGTTTGGTAAAAGAAATCTTGTTTCCATATTTTATAGATTTAAATTATTCAACAAATGTAATGTATGCATTACATATAAGCAAATATAAATTACATATTGTCTTGACTAGATTACATTAATAATAGAATTTTACTGATTAACAAAAAATAAAAACAGCTACTAACTCGGACGGTTGGGTTTATTGCCTTCGGCAGCCCAGACTACTTCTCAGTCAACCCCAAAAGTCTATGAGATTAAGTTTAGCATCCACTTATCAAACTTCTGCCACCCGGACAGATCCGCCTACCGGGATAAAGTCAATAGGGTTGCAAGCTGACGCTCGAGTTGTCATGGTTTTTGCAGTGCCACCTTAACAACATTATCGTGACATGACAAATCCTGCCCACTTATCGGGACCACACCATCTGGACAACTTCATCATGACACCAAACGCTCGTCCACCTCTCGGGACTTAGCAAAAACGCATGCCAACCATGACATGGACGGCAACTAATCAAACCGCCGGGCCTTTATAGGCAAGCGGAGCCAGTCCAAACACTTAATTGTAAATTATTAACTTTGACAACATGATCCTGGACTTAGCAACGATTAAGCAACTTGGCAAAAAAAATCTAGAGGCAAATTATAGATTCAGATCATTCCTAAAATGGAAAGATTCAAAGCGGATTGATCATACGGTTCATGAGCTATTTGAATTTTATTCTTTGAAGATTGATTGCACTACTTGTGGTAATTGTTGTGCGATCTTGCAACCACAAATCCTTCCAAAAGATCTGAAAGTGCTTACTTTAGCAACAAACAAAACCAATGCTGACTTTAAAAAGGAATATATCATTTTAGACGAGGACGGAGACATGCGCTTTAAAAGTTCGCCATGTCCCTTCTTAGAAAACAAAAAATGCACAGTGTACGACCAGAGACCAACAGATTGTAAATCCTATCCACATTTACAAAAAAAGGACTTTACCACTAGACTACTCGGTGTGATTAATAATTATTCGATTTGTCCAATAGTCTTCAACGTATTTGAGGATTTAAAACAAGCCTTAAAGTTCAGATAAAAGTAAGATTGTGGTACCATGACTAATAGCTGGGGACAAATTTGCCTTGACTACGGAAAAATAAAAGCCAGCCTATAACTCGGACGGTTTAATTAATTGGCTTCGCCGAGCTCGTCGCGCTAAAGCGCTCCTCGGTTGGCTTTTGCAACCCGGACTATTTTAACTTCGCATTCAAAAGTCTATGAGAGAAGAATTTAACCAACTTATAAAATCTTGTCCCACCCGGACTGTTCCTGCTGCCAAGACAGAGTCAATAGGATTGCAAGCTGACGCTCGAGTTGTCATGGTTTTTGCACGCCACCTTGACAACTTTATCGTGACATGACAAATCTTGCCCACTTATCGGGACAATGTCATCTGGACAATTTCATTGTGACACCAAACCTTCATCCATCTATCGGGACTTTGCAAAAACACATGAATTGTTCGGATAGGTACCCAATGATAAGAAGCGTTCAATTTAGTTATTAGACAGACTCCCGTTAGCGGTCATTGTAAAAAACGACAGTGTGACTATTAACCGACAGACAAAAAATGAAATGTATATTTAAAAAAAAATAAAAAACAATCATTATGTATAATCTTAAAATAATATCATCAACAGTTCGTCCGGGGAGAAAAGGACCTATGATCGCTGCGTGGATTGCGGAAAAAGCTAACCAGAACGGAAATTTCAAAGTAGAAGTTCTTGATCTTGGAGAAATAGAACTTCCGATGATGAATGAATCGAAGCATCCAAGTATGAAAAAGTATGAGCATGAACATACTAAGAATTGGAGTGCTAAAATCGAAGAAGCGGATGTTTTTATTTTCGTAACAGCAGAGTATGATTATAATTATCCTGCCCCTTTGCGTAATGCTATTGAATATCTCTTTAGCGAATGGGCGTATAAAGCTGCAGGGATTGTGAGTTATGGTGGAGTATCTGCCGGAACAAGGGCAGCAAATAGTTTAAAAGCTGATTTGGCGACAATGAGTATAGTTCCTTTATCACAAGGCGTTAATTTTCCTATGTTCACTCAATTCTTAAATGATAAAAACGAGTTTGTGCCAAATGAGACTTCTCACAAGGCTACCGAAACCATGTTACACGAATTAATTCGGTGGTCGAAAGGATTAAAGGTTGTTAAGGAAAATAAATAAAAGAGTTCTTAGCTAACAGCACCTTGACAAGAGCGATGCGACAGTGTTAAAAAAATATAGCGACAACTTTTTTTGGCAGACAGCAACTCTTGTTCCGACAGTTTTTCCATCGGTCAACTTTTCGCTAAGACAAAATAAAAAAACAAAAGTGACAGCGAATAGTTTTGGCTCGACAACTTTATCTTGCAGACAGTTTCACAGTTGGACAACAGACAACAACGAAAGAAAAAAACAACGAACCGCTAACAACGGCTCATACCCAATAAGGGTTTCAGAGGTTTGCGAGCAGCATCACCCGCATCAAGTTTTGTGTCGGTTGATAGTGTCGCTCTCCGAAATCCCTTACTGGGCATAGCCGCGAACATCAGACTGTCTAATAACTAAAATTAAGTCTCCCAGAATCGATTATTTGATGAATTGTTCGGATAGGTACCCAAGGATAAGAAGCGTTCAACTTAGTTA
>PLLX01000100.1 GCA_003141415.1 Bacteroidales bacterium | reverse complement strand
ACAGAAAGATAAAAGAAGAGATAATATTCTTCAAAGTCATGGATGGAATATATTGAGATATACTTCCGAAGATATTGATAATAATTTATATACTGATGGAGAGAGGACTGCTGGAAAACTATATTCGACTACTCGAATTAATTCAGAGCAAGGTTACAGGATATTAGAATTACTTTATTGTGACAATTGTGGAACAACCTTTTTTGGAGGAAGTCGATTGGTTACAAGAAATGAATCAGGGAACCATTCATTCGAATTACTTCCGATCAGCCCTAACATAGAGGGGATTCCTGAGAAGACACCCGCAAAACTTGTTGAAAAAAGGAGCTATCAAGAATTCGCTGTGTTTTGGGCTTGTGGTAATCAACAATTCACCCCTCATGATGCAGAACCAGGAATATCTGCTAATTTTTGGAGGCAGACTACCATAAACGGATTTCAACAAGGAGATTATGAGGCAAATTGGATTGAAGCATCATTAAATTGTATTTCAGGTGATATTGACTTCAGACATGATAAAGCCAATGAAGAACCAGCACAATGGATAAAAGGGTATTATTTTTCAATTACCCTCAATAATTCGAATAGAGATATTGCATACAACATCATTGAAAATAATGACACTAGAGAGACTCATAAAGCATTACCAAATGTTTGTCCTTGTTGTGGCGTAAATCATCAAAAGAGAAGACAAGATTGGAATAAAAACAAAACATCTTCTATTCGTGGTTTCAGAACCGGTTTCGCCAAGACAACACAAATGTTTGCCAAGGAGTTGATGTATCAACTACCAAACAATGAAGCGGAAAGAAAACTTGTTGTGTTTTCTGATAGCAGAGAGGATGCAGCGCAAGTTGCGAATGGGATTGAAAGAAACCACTTCACTGATTTGCTCCGGGAAATTTTAGTGAATGAGTTGCATACAAAACTAATGTTGTGTTTCCAAATAGTAAATGCTTTTGATAATGCAGACACGGCAAGAAAGCTTGAGCTTAGACAACAAGAAGAAATTATTTATGATGAAATAGAGTTCCTTGTTGAGAACGCAACCTACAATGGAACAAATGCGAACAGGTTGCGTCAAAAACAAGATGCAATTACAAAGTTGAATAAGTTCCGTTCTCTTATGGTGAATGTGAGGGATATGGTTCACATTTCAAATTCTTTAAGCCTTGCTCCATTCATTAAAAGATTTTCAGAATTAGGAATCAATCCAGGCGGCATCGACATATCAATTCAAAGTTGGTTACATGATGGAAGATTTATACCTTGGTACGAACTGATAAATTTCGAAAGGGAAGAATGGCGTCCCGGCATCAGCGATGCATTTATTGAAGAAATCAGAACAGGAACTTATGCAAATATGGCTTCAATGTTTTTCGGTTCACTTTTTTATTCATTTGAATCGTCTGCGTTGGGTTACGTTAGCATCAATCCTGATTTGCATATTATAACAGAACAAGCGGCAGCAGTTGGAATTGGAAGGGATGAGTTCTTGGAAATTGTAAATTCCACAATTAGAATTCTTGGTGACAAATACAAGCATAACAAAGTTGACGACAGCAATCCATTCAATTTTACATCATATAGGGATTTGCCAGGGCAAGTAAAAAAATACATTCGTGCCGTTGCAGGTCTAAGACCACCAAAGCAAGAAGCTGAAATTGGTGATGCTGTTTTCACAACTCTATCAACCAGTGGTTTGCTGACAGGCGATACTGGAATTCAGATTGAAAATCTATTTATCAAAGTTGCACAGGCAACTGATCCTGTGTGGACAAGCACTCGGGGTAGCAGACCACATCTGCACTTTAGCGGAGGCATTTGTACTTATTCTATTGCTCCATTGGATACGCAACCCGATAGTATATGCGATGATATTTGGAAAGAAAACTATCTTTCCTACAACGCAATCAAAGATCGACGACCGCCAATACGTTTACATTGCGAAGAGCTTACAGGGCAAACAGACGATCAGTTTGAAAGGCAAAGACATTTCAGAAATATTATCTTGCCCGATGAAGGAATTAGGCAAGTAAAAGCAATTGATTTACTCAGTGTTACAACTACATTGGAAGTTGGCGTTGATATTGGTGCATTGCAAGCAGTGATGTTAGGGAATATGCCACCGCAACGATTCAACTACCAACAAAGAGTTGGACGGGCTGGACGCAGAGGACAAGCATATTCCGTGATACTTACCTTTTGCCGAGGAAGAAGCCACGACGAATTCTATTTTTCAAATCCTCAAAAGATTACTGGGGATGCGCCACCCACACCTTTTCTTACAATGAATCAGGAAAGAATTTTTAAACGCTTGCTTGCAAAAGAAATTTTAAGGAGGGCATACATAGAGGAAGAGATTGACATTACTGCTGATGAAAAGTCAAGTGTTCATGGCGAGTTCGGAAAAATTGGCGATACACAAGTTAATTGGGTTGTTTACAAATCTCAAATTATTCAATGGATAAACAACAACAGAGCGAAAATTGAAGAAACAATAGATGCTTTGATTACTCCGCAGTTGCTCTCGAAGAGAAATGATTTCATCAATTGGATAACTGACATAACTACTACAAACGGGTTGATTGAAAAAGCACAAACCATTATCAATAATGAAGAAATTTCAACAACCGATGTTTCTGAAAAATTAGCAGAAGGCGGTATCTTGCCTATGTTCGGAATGCCAACAACAATCAGGAATATGTATCATGGAATCAACAAACATCTTGACCCACTTTCAATTGACCGGGCGCAGTCTATGGCGATTTACGAGTTTGCTCCGGGAGCACAGAAAACAAAAGACAAAGCCATTCATCAGGTTATTGGTTTTACAAGTGAAATCATTAACACAAGGATAAATGGAAATGAAACTGTTACGAACATAAGAAAACCCCCTTTCTCCTTGAACCGTTGGTTTGTAAGGTGCAGGGCATGCGGATTTTTTGAAACTTATTCGGAGGAGAGAAAAACAGAGTTGGAAAATCAAAACCAATTTGACAGTTGTCCAAATTGCGGAGAGATAAATCCTGACAAATATCAACGACCAGTAAAATTGAAATCACCAAGAGCATACAGAACAAATCTTTCATCAGGCAGTGATACAAAAGACGAATCTGAATTGTTGCTTTCACGACCACCCATATTCGCTGAAAAGGTAAATGACCCCGCAAATCCAGATCTTAACAAAATCGTTAGAAATGCTGATTTGACAATTAGTGATAAAGATGTTACTTGGAGAGTAAACACAAATTCAGATCGTTATTTCACCGGAAAATTGTATAACACAAACAATCGATTCCCATTTAATCCTGCTATTGGTTATTGGTTCAATGATCAGTGGCTATTAAATGATCTCGCTTTAAACTCAAATGAGAATGGGTATTCAATTTTCATTCAGCAAAATGCTGCAGGAGTTGATGAACAAATTGCATTAGCAAGCAACAAGAAAACAGAAATATTAAGATTATCCCCATCAAGTGTGCCACTTGAACTTGACTTAAACATGTTTTCAAGAGAAACAGATTTGCCTCACATCAAAGCACAGTGTAATGGCGTACGATCAGGTTATTATTCTGCAGCATTTTTACTCCAAAGAATTTTAGCAGACAAACTTGATGTTGACCCAACCGAAATTGAAATTGCAGACATTTCAATGAAAACACTTGATGATGGAACAGACAGGAGAATTGCGGAAATTATCTTGACAGATGAATTACCAAACGGTTCAGGGTTCGTGAGATACTTATATAACAACTTCGAAACAATTCTTACGGAAACCATAAATGCACCCGATCCAAATAATTATTCAGGTAAAATTCATTCAGATTCACATCAAAGAAAATGCAAGGATGCGTGTTATGACTGCCTAAAAGTTTACAGGAATATGAATTATCATAGTTTACTTGACTGGAAATTGGCATTGTCAATAATGCGTGTGATGATTGATTCCACTTTTGTTTGTGGTACTGATGGTAATTTTATCTCCTTTTTGGAATTAAGGGATTGGCTTGAGTTTGCAACAGGTTTAAGAGACAGCTTTGCTCAAAGTTTTGGCTTTAGACATTTGGACATGATAAATGGATTACCAATTATCAGATTCGGTAAAAATCAAAAAAATGTAATCATAATTGTTCATCCATTTTGGGATTTGAGAAATATTAGAGAGGCAAATTGGTTGGCAGAAATCAAGGCAGAAATTGACGAATACACAACAAGCAGAAACGGGAGAGTCAGCATCATTGACACTTTCAACCTTCACCGTAGACCAGGATGGTGTTATGAAAAATTAGTTGCCCGGTAATGAATAAAATTGGCAAAATAAATTTCCGAGAAATAAAAAGGATTTCTCCAAGCCAATTTTACTCTATGAAAAATTGCGCTTACAAATCTCTTTTAGCTGAAGCATTTGAAAAGAAACCACTGCTCCCAGTTTCACCTAATGCATATTTTGGGATAGTTCTTCACAAGATGCTTGAGTTAATTGCTAAAGGGGAAGTGAGAAATGATGATGGATTCAACAAAAGCTTTAACGAACAAGTAAGATCAGTTGAAAAAACATTGTTCAAGAATGGTTACAATTTTTTCATCCCACTTCAGAAAAATGTAAAGGATTATGGGTTGAAGAAGATATTACTTAAGAAGCATTTGAGTGCCATGTCAGAGAAACCCGCAATCTCAAATGATGCAGAGTATCATTCTGAGAAGTGGTTTGAATCAAAAGACAAATTACTTGCAGGGAAAATTGATTTAGTAATTATTACAGGAACTGATTTGGAATTAATTGACTTTAAGACAGGAGCAATTATGGAAGACGTTCTGGATGACTCAGGAGAAGTCTTTTCAGATGTTAAAGAAGAATACAAAGCACAACTTAAGCTATATGCGTACTTGTATTTTGAAAATACAGAAAAGCTCCCAACTAAGTTGAGTTTGGTTGATCTGGCAAAGCAAAAGTTCACAGTTGACTTTTCACTGTCAGAATGCATTAGTATGTTTGAAGAAGCGAAAAAATTGCTCCAATGTACAAAAGAAAGTATAGTCACAGGAATTTTTGTTGCAAACCCAACACAAACAAATTGCAGGTATTGTTTATATAGACCAGCTTGTTCCTTTTATCAGTGCCAACTTAACATAGATGTTTACTTGAATGATGTTTCAGGTTCACTAAGAAATGTTGTGAAATATCAGAACGGAAATGTTAGCGTGTTTTTGCAAAGTGGCGATAAACAATTTACTATAACAAATTTCCCCGCTGAAAGATATAATATGTTGAAAGGAAGCGTAAATAAAAATATAGGCATTTACAATTTGAGGAAAGAAGCAACTGAGTTTGTTTTTTCTTCGACAAAGACTACAATGATTTATGAATAATCATCAAGAATATAAAATTCCAATACTGTCTTTCTACTCAGGTGGTGGATTCTTGGACATGGGTTTTGAAAAAGCTGGCTTTGAAATCGTTTGGACAAATGAAATTGATGAGGTGTTTGTAAAACTTCATGAAGCCGGAATTACCGCATGGAGAAAAGCAAGGGGCAATGGAATTAAAGCTGAAATTTTCAATAAGAAATCAATCACTGAGGTCAATGCTAACACAATAATTGAAGAAGCATTTCCAGAAGGGAAACCGAAAGATTTTGGAATAATCGGAGGGCCGCCCTGCCAGGATTTCACGATAAATGGAAACCTTGAAGGATTCAATGGGAAGAGAGGAAAGCTTACCATTGTGTTTTTTGATAGGATACTTGAATTGAAGCCAACATTTTTTGTGATGGAGAATGTAACTGGTTTGACGAGGAGCAATTCAACAAAGAAACACATGCAGGAATTAGTGAGACGTTTGGAGAAAGAATATTTTGTGGATCACAAAACAATAAATGCATTGGACTTTGGTGTTCCTCAATTCAGAGAGAGAGTTTTCTTTATCGGCATTCGTAAAGACAAACTTAATCAGGAGATTGTAAATAACTCACTTGGTGAATGGTTTACATTCCCAGTGAATAGTAAGTTCTATGGTGCAGCTACCAAGTACAAATGGCCAACAGCTGTCAGATTTGGGAAAAAACTTAAAAAACCAAAAGATTTGCCTCTTGAATTGTGTGTTGAAAGTTGTTTAGTTTCGTCAAGAGAAATGAAGAATACTCCAAATTCAAAAGAGTACTTTAAATTGTACGCCGAAGAAAAAGAGTTGCAGAAAATTGGTGAGGGTGAAACAAACAGACCTTCATTTAAAAGACTTCATCGGTTCAAATACAGTCCCACAGCTTGCTATGGCAATAATGAAGTTCACTTACATCCCTATAGAAACAGGCGTTTATCAGTGCGTGAAACATTACGAATTCAAGGTGTAGAGGACAGTTATGTTTTACCTCCAGAATTACCCTTGACAAAGAAATTTAAGATGATAGGTAATGGAGTTCCAGTTCCACTTGCGGAAGCAGTTGCAAATGCTTTAAAAGATTTTATTAGAATGAATAATGTGATTGAAATAACAAATAAATGGACATTTGGTCTAAACAAAAACGAAGCGAAGTAATGAGCAGAATCAGAGGGAAGAATACAAAGCCCGAAATGATTTTGCGTTCACAACTTTTCAAACGAGGTTTCAGATTTAGAGTTAATAAAAAAGATTTACCGGGCAAACCGGACATTGTTTTACCAAAATATCAGACAGCAATTTTTGTTCACGGTTGTTTCTGGCATTACCATAAAGATTGCAGAGAAGGACGGATACCTTCTACTAACACAAAATTCTGGAAAGAAAAATTAGAAAGAAATATTGCTAAAGATGAAAAGAATGTAGAAGCTCTAAAGCTTAAAGGATGGAATGTTGTTGTAGTATGGGAATGTGAAATTGAAAATAAGCTCGAAGAGACATTAATAGACCTTACAAAAAGAATTAAAAGCTAAACCCATTGTGGTCGTATGAAATTGAATCTTAAAAATCCTTCAGAGGTAAAGGTATCTCTATTATCTTATGGCATAGACTGTGATATTGACATATTTGCAAATTATGAAGGAGATTTTTATGAAAATCTCTATGTGTATGGCAATACCAATCAGGCTGAGAATCATCATCGATTTCCTCAGGTGTTGTTGTTAGGAAATGGTGTAGTATCAGCTTTTCTTCGCAGAGAAAGATCTCCTTGGACATTGAGAATAAAAGATGGTAATTGTGTTCGATTATATCATAGAGGCGAATATGTACAGGATGTTAGACTTCCTGAAATTCCGGCTTATTATGGAAAAAGACTTTCAGATAGTTCATTATCAGATAAGATTATAGCTGTAGCAGGGGAGCAAACACCGGGATTTTTTATCTATCCTAAATGCTACTATTTTGATGAAGGAACATTTTGTAAGTTCTGTTCGCTCAAACCAAGTAGAAGAACAGTGGCAAGTGAATTGGAAGCTAGCTTTGAGAATGGGAAACTTGCTGAAGCAACTCGCTTGTTTCAAAATACTCCTTGGAGAGATATGCCCATCGTTTCCATTACTGCAGGTACTGCCAGAACAGATGAAGAAACTCATAGAGGAATTATTGAAAAAATACGCACAGTTTATAATGCATTAGATCCTAAAATTCCGATTCATATTCTTGTCCATCCACCTCATGATTTAGCAATGATTGATGAATATAGAGGTGCAGGAATAACTTCAATTGCATTCAATATTGAGGTATTTGATAGAGAGTTGTTTGCAAAAATATGCCCTGGGAAAAATAAAGATTATGGATACAATAAATGGATGGAAGCTTTAAGATATGCGCGAGATGTATTTGGTGACTATAATGCCTTCTGTGGTTTAGTGTGGGGATTAGAACCACCTGAAAATGTAAAAAGAGCACATCGTGAATATTTGGATCAAGGAATTGGTATTACCTCTAATATTTTTCATAATGATCCTAAAACACCCATGCGAAGACATCAACATCCATCTGAAGAATTTATTATGGATATTGCACACGATCAACAAGAATTATACAACCGCTACCCAGAAGCACGGACTATTTTCCCAATGAGTATGAGAAGTACTATAGATTGGGAAATCCATAGGAGGGATTATAGATGAGATTTTACGTTGATTGTGTTGGATGTGAGCAACGACAACTCGATGCCCAGCGAATCATTAATTATCTTGAGGTAAATGGTCATCAAATAACTAATTATCCCAGAGAAGCAGATTATGCGGTCCTCTTTACTTGTGGTGTTGATAAGGCAGCAGAAGGAGCCTCTTTGAAGCGAACATCAGATTTGGTAGAAAAAATTACTTATGCCCAAAATCTTATTATAAGCGGATGTCTTCCTAATATTAGCCCGGATAAATTGGAAGCCTATGGAAGTTTTTCAACAGTTTCTCCGATAAGATTAGAAGATTTTGATACTGTGTTAGCTCCTTATGTGACTATTCCTATGAGCGAGATTGCTTATCCTAACTCATCAATTTTTGATGAGCAAGTAGATTCAATAGGATTGTTTCAAGAACTCACTCCCCGTGAAGAATACGATTTGGCAAAAGATGGATATAAGATTCGTATCAATAATGGTTGTTTGATGGATTGTTCGTACTGTGTTATCAAAAAAGCAATGGGAAGGCTTGTTTCTGTTCCTTTTAATGACCTTGTTAAACAGTTCGAATCAGCTGTAGCAAAAAAAGAACCTACTATTATGTTTATGGGTGGAGATTCAGGAGCATATGGATATGATCTTAATTCAGGAATACGATTCTACTCACTCCTTAAAAGGACACTTAAGATTGCTGGCAATCACCGTGTTTTTGTTCATGATTTTAATGTTAACTGGTACTTGCGTCATGCAGATGAATATGATGCTGTTTTTGCTGGTAACGAAGAATATGGCCAATTACTAGGAGTGATGTTGCCTGTTCAGTCTGGGAGTGATCGAATTCTCAAACTAATGAAACGCCCCTACAAATCGGCAGATGTTATTGAGCGATTAGGTAATGTCAAAAGAGAATATAACGCAATTCATTTAGGAACTCATATTATCACTGGCTTTCCTACTGAGACGGAAAACGATATTGATGAGACAATGAAATTACTAGAAGAGGTTGGATTTGATTTTATGAGTGTTTTTGTATACTCTGAACATTATTGTGCTAAATCAGCACCATTAGAAGGCAAAGTAGATCCGGAAATTGCCAGAAAAAGAGCATTTAGGATTGCCGATCAGTTTGGTGAAAGAGTGAAAGTATTTGAGTAAGACATGATGGGTAAAATATGGCTCGATTATCTATTAGGGAAACATTTGAATCTGACCATGGAAGTTTTGGTATACGAAAAACTATCTATACCATTGCTATATACATAGAAGGGGAAATTATAAATGGATTTGTTCGGGGGCTAGATTCTCTACCCTTGAGACAAGCGCTTCTATATGTTACTTCATCTTTAGAGGGTAGATATCTAGATGATATTGTAGGAAGAGCAACGAATGAACAGATAGGCTTATATATTTTGAATCAACTTCGAGAGTATCCTATATCTATGATAAGAATAAGCGGAGATAACCATGATGTTGAAGTTCACTCTTCTGATATTGATCATACCATTTATTCAGCACGGTTGTTATATGAGAGAGCACGAAGTTTGCTTTTCCGAGATAAAATAGATGATGCAATTGAAGTTGTCTCAGAAGCTATAGATGACGATCCTTCTTTTGCACCTGCATATAATCTTCGTGGACGATGTCACAGAATAAAAGAACGTTGGGATCTAGCCCTTACTGATTTTATAAAAGCTACAGAATTAGATCAAGGATATGGAGAAGCATATAGAAATGTTGGAAACGCTCTTTATTATCTTGACCGGATAGATGAGATGATTCCTGCTTTTTCATCAGCTGTCGATCTTATGCCCGATTCTGAAGTAGCGATTAACAATAGAGGATTTGCCTATCAGCGATTAGGAGAATGGGATTTAGCATTAACTGATCATAGTCGAGCAATTGAACTTAACCCTAATTATGCAGAAGCGCATTGCGATAAAGCAGTGGTACTAAGATTTTTGGGAAGGGTAGAAGAAGCAGATGAGCATGAGAGAATTGCAAAAGAATTGAAGAGAACAGAACAAGATACTTATGCAAAGAAAGTCTTTTATTGAGGTGGCATATGGCAGATCTATACTATGGAATTGCGGCGTGCAATGAGGAAAACCGTATTGGAAAATGTCTTGAATCGTTGGTGTTGCAAGATATTGATGGGGCAGAGGTTGAAACTATTGTGTGCTTGAATGGTTGTAACGATGGCACTGGTACTACTGTTGAAGAAGTTAAAAAAAAATATCCAAAATTAAATATTAAAGTAGTACAAAGCAGAAAAGGAAAAGTCTTTGCACATAATGAGATTATAAGACAAATAAATGAAGATGTAAAAGCTGTTGCTTTTGTTGATGGTGATGTTCATCTTGATAAAAGTGCTATTGGTATTCTTTATAGAGAATTAAAGAAATTAGATTGTTTACAAGCTGTTGGTGGCTGGCCAATTCCTTATAGACCTGTTGATTTATCAATATGGGAATCAGTTCTCTATGAAATTCTGCATGCACGAGCATTCTTTCCTAAAGCGGAGGTATCAGCTCTTGATGTAAGTGATTATAAACCATATGCCGATATGCATCCTCAGCCAGAATTAGATCCTGATTTTGAAAAACGATCTAAGATCTATTTTCATGGAAGACTATTTATGCTCCGAAATAAAAGTGTTTTTAAAATGCCAGAAGATCAGAACCTAGCTGATGATAGTTTTCTACCCAATATGATTCATACAAAATATGGTCCTGGATCAACAAGGACACGATATGATGCTATCGCTTATTATGAGCCATACCTATCTCTTGTAGATCATTTTAAAGCATACCAAAGAGTTGATGCACAGATTCGTTATTTAGATGGTCATTTTGAAGAATATGCAAAATCTAGAGAAATGGAACAAACAAGACTTAATTGGCAATATATTCGATCAGAAGGGGTAGCTAATTTTCTTCGTTTTGTCGCTTATTCCATAATTAAAAACACAGAATGTATTGGATATAGACTCTTGCCAGAAAAATCTCCTGCACAACTATGGCGGTAATATAGTAATAGAAATGCACGATGATGATAAAAAACAAATTTTATACATAAAATTTTTTAGAAGATTACGGTTCTTTATAGCCAACCCTTATTTATAAGTACATTGCCAAAGCCACGCAAGCCACCACCACTTTAAAAGTCTTGCTAAAGAGCTTGCAATATAGAATAAATGAATTTTAAAATTTTCTTCCTTACGTCGACATAATTTAATTTTTTGCAAACGTGAATGGTGTTGTTTAATGACAGATGATTAATTAATCGACAGTAGAGACTCACTTAATATTGAAACTTATGTCGAATAAAAAAACACAAAATTCAGACGAACTCCCTAATTTGTTAAAGTCAAATATTTGTATGACTAATCCCAATGAAAAAATTCTAATTCAGGATGGAATAGTCACTTTTATAAATGATGGCGGACAAATAGATTTACATGGTAAGCTTATGTTCAATTGGTTACCAAATATGGCAGTTCGTTTTTATGGATCTTTTCCGAAAGACTCCCTAATTAAACCGCCAGGCCGTTAGCATTCATGCGAGGCCCATCTTACGAGACAATTTGCTTAGTGCGAGACTAATATCAGTTTATTAAATATGCACGAATGCTAACTTAAAATCAATCAGGTAGACTATTTTATATCCCAATAATTAAACTAAAAAGCTATGAAAAAAATTGTAATCCTATCACTTCTAATCTCAATGTGCGTGGTTGTTTATTCTCAACAGAATGATAATTCAAACGTACCAAAAACAAAATTTTCAGATTTTACTGCACGATCTGGACAAATAATTTCCTTTGAAAATTTTAATAAAACAACTTTTAAATCGCTTTATGGTTCATTAACTGCAACAAAGAAAATTGTTAAACGAGCTGATGAAAAAAAAGTATTCTTGATGTTTGAACTTCCTAGTCAGTACACCACAAGAACTTCAGCCATAGCGGAAGAAGATATAAAAGATCTAATTAATGCTATAGCTACTTTGCAAAATGACGCAAGTATTGACATTAATACTACATCTGAATACATGGAGAAATATTATATGACAGAGGACAATTTTAAAATTGGATATTATGTTTCAGAGAAGAAAACTACGTGGTACGTAGATTTGGATACAAGGCTTTCTGAATCAACATTTTTCATAAAAGACATTAATGATTTTGTACAAAAAATTCAAGAGATAATTAAATGAGACTTGACAACCATTGCACTTTGGGATTTAAAAATGCACAAATGCCAACTCGGACAGTTTAATTAATTGCCTTCTGCAGTCCGGACAACTTCATCATGACACCAAACTCTTGTCCATCTATCTGGACTTTGTAAAAACAAATCCAACCCTGACACGGACGCCAACTTATTAAACCGCCGGGCAGTTAGCGTTCATCTATCACGTGATTGGCAATTAGATACAGATCTAGACTATGCCTTTTTTAGATGAATTATTCTAAATCATAATTTCGAGTTCTATTCCAGGATTTGACGAACGCTAACTCAAAAAAACTATGAGTCGATTTAAAATTTATCAGATTGACCATTTTGATCCAAAAATTATTGGGCAAAAGGTAAGACGACAAATTATATTATATGCAGTTTTATCTCCAATACTTGGTTTAATTTTTGGGATATTTCTTATGGCTCTTAAAATGAGCATGGTACTCTTATTGGTAATCTTTATCCCACTCATCGGATTCTATTTATACACTTTCCACAAACTAGGTTCAAAAGTGAAAAAAATAAAGACTATTGGTGAAATTGAATTTACCAGGACTAGTATTAGGAAAAAGATTGGTGATTCTATAACAGAATATAAATTTCAAACAATTAAAAAATTTGAACTTCAAAAACACCTTCCTAATGTAGGCATAAGTGGCACTTTGAGTGATAATTTTACATACATTCTTAAGATCATTTTTCTCAATTCATCTTCAGAATCTATAGTTGTCTCAAGTCAACCTATTGACACTAGATTGAATATTAGTATCGTTGAAACAATGAAAACTTTAAAGCAAATTATTGATCCTGAGATAACGATTGAAACTTAAAAAAACCAACCTATAACTCGGTCGGTGCTTTAATTGCCTTCGCCAGCCCGGACTACATCGTAATCAGCCCTAAAAGTCTATGAGAGAAAAATTTAACCCGTTTATTATAGCCAATGTGCTGCATAATAGATAGATAGTCAATAGAGGATTTCGACCATTTTAATTAATTCGACTAACCTATCTGGCATAATATTTGTTTATCAAATAAGAAAGAATAATAGACAATCTTATACCAAGACAAAATGGTTGACTGGGATTTGTTAAAAAAGAAATTGATGTTACTTATGACAAAGTCCTTTAGAAGTATTCTCGGGGTATTTTTTTTATTTCTGATCCCAACTATTTTGTCTGGACAGAAATCGGCTCAATTATCTCAATTTTCAAAAACTGACTCTTCCCAAAATAGCTCCATAATAACTCAAAAACGTGCTATTGTTGGATCAATTGATAATTACATCGAGTCACATAATGAGCAACCAACTGAGAAAGTATTTCTCCATCTCGACAGGTCTAGTTATATTCAGGGTGATACAATATGGTTCAAGGCCTACTTGTGGTCTGGTTATGACCAAATGCCCGATACCCTTAGTGGAGTATTATATGTTGATCTTATCAATGCTGAAGGGAAAGTTTTACTAAAAAGAAAAGTTCCCATTTTAAATGGAACATCATATGGAGATTTTAGCATTGATACGATTATCAGCCCTGGAAAATACTCACTGCGTGCTTATACACGTCTAATGCATGAATTAAATGCTGGCGAGCCGTTTTACCAACCAATTATGATAAACCCAGCTAATCAAAATTTCCAACTTGTATTAATCCCAACAATAATCAAACAACCAGGAAACGATTCAATAAAGATTGGAATGAAGTTTTTTGAAATTGAGCCTTCCCGTAATTTAAATACAAACTTAGGTCATATAATAAAGTACTCCCTAAATATTGGAAATTATTTGCTTTACTCGGACAGTGTTTTGTTAACGAACGATAAAGAGTATTTTCTTAAGTATAATCTTGCCGGCATAAAGAGTAATGATACATTAGCTAATCTTGAAATTTCTATCCGTGATACTCGACTAACTTATAAAAAGCAAATCCAAATTCCTCTTCAAGAGAATATTGATCTGCAATTCTTCCCAGAAGGAGGTACTCTGATAAATGGTCTGGAAAGTAAAATAGGTTTTAAAGCAATAGGTACTGATGGCTTTAGCAGAGAATTAGCTGGAGAAATTGAAACAGAAGACGGAAAATCTATTGCTACTTTTAAGAGCACGCATAAAGGAATGGGATTCTTTAGGTTAACACCTCAGAATAAAGATAGATATTTTGCCCATTTTTGGTATAATGGTCAGAAATATATAGTTCCATTACCGCGTGCAGCACAAGAGGGTTCTACTATGTCTGTAAAATTTTTAAGAAATAACAATGATCCATTCCTTACTTTAAAGCATGTACCTTCAGGAACAACAGAGCCAAAATATGTTATTGGTAGTTCTTATGGAAGAATTTGGTTCTCTGCACTTGTTAAAACTTTTACGGATTCATGTGTGTTACGGATTCCTGTTGAGCTCCTTCCTGAAGGTATCTGTAAGCTCACGGTTTTGAATTCATTGTTTGAACCAGAATGCGAACGTCTTATTTATATTGATAAAAATCTACGAATTAAAATTGAAATTACTTCGGATTCTTCATCGTATAAGGCACGATCAAAAGTAACGCTTCAAGTAAAAACTACTAATCTTGCCGGAGCACCTGCCCAAACAGATTTATCACTAGCCGTTATAGATAGGGATCAAAATATAAAGGATCCAGATATCCACAGAATAAGTGCTTATAAATTGATTGAATCTGAACTTCATGGCTATATAGAAGATGTAAACTCTTATTTTGAAAACGACAATTACAATAAAGGCAATTTAGATATATTACTCTTAACACAGGGTTATAGGAGATTCTTCCCAAATAACAAAAACAACAAGGAACTAAAAGTTAATCCTGATAAAAATCTTGAAATCTCCGGGAGTATTGCACTAAACAATAATAAAAAAGGAGATAAAAAATATAATTACAAGGGTGTTAGTTTAGTGCTAATTTGTGGATCAAAAAACTCATATCTTGGATTATCAAAACCCGATAGTCTGGGGAAGTTCAGATTTCAAATACCTCTATTGTTTGGAAAAACCCATGCTATGCTGCAGGCAACTACATCTAAAAAAAGGCCGTTTGATGGAAATATATTTCTTGATAATACAAACACATCATTAAAGTTTAATTCAATGCCACCATTGCATTACAATTTAACGTCTCCATCGGTAGAATTTATAAGCCATTTACAAGCCGTTAAGAAAACTGAAATATCGAAATTCTCCTTGCCAGGCTCAATGTCCAAAACTTTAGGAGAAGTTATTGTTTCGGCAAAAGTCAAACCTAAAAATTGGTGGCGAAATTATGACAAAGAAGCCATTAAGATTGCGAATCTTGATACTCTTGATCCTGGAGGTAATAGATATAGAAGTCTAAATGATCTTTTGGTTGAGGAATTTGGTGCCCGACCATACAATGCGAATGGGTTGCAAACGGTATTGTTGCCTTGCATTAAAACTATAAGTAATGGATGGAATCCAACTTACTGGTTTCCAATATATTTAATGGATGGGAAAAAGTATTGGAATGGAGAAGGATTTGATTTTACACCTTTGCAAACCTTATCGTCTTTTCATGTTGATGCCATAAAAAGGATTCTGGTAATCCCCCCAATGAAAAGTATAGTAATGAATAATGCGTATGAACCCATTGTTGGTTTCCCTCAATATATATGTCAATCTATGGTGATAATCGAAACATATTCTAATAATACATATCGTGGAGATCCTCTTGGAGTAAAAACATTTATACTTGATGGCCTCGACGTTCCACGACTGTTTTACTCCCCTCGATATGATGGCCCATTTAAAAATAGCCCAGTATATGATGGAAGGACTACTTTATATTGGACACCTTCAATAAGGACAGATGCTACTGGGCAGTCGAAAGTAGAATTCTATACAAATGACCGTAACACGACCTTGGAAGTTATAGTAAACGGGATAGAAGTTGAAAACGGTAACTCAGGAGAGGAAAATGCGCAGATCAACATGAATTCAAAAAAACAGAATGATATATCAAATTCACGATGAATCTGGAAGTCAAGACCAAAAATTGGTCACATCATGACAATTTAAGAACACTGGCTATAACTCGGACGGTGCTATGAAAAGCACTGCCCTGACACGTCGACGACAGACCAAACCTCCGGACCGTTTGCTGTAAATTACTAACTACTAATCAAATGAGAACAATTATGAAGAGAGTTGAGATCAAAACTAGCTTTAGGTATTATGACCATGGAATAAAAGAATGGGTTGAAGGAAAAGATCGAGATTTGATACTTGACAATTTAGCCACATATATTGGTCGAATCATAATTGAATTCAACTCACTCGAAGATGATATAAATTGGTATATAAAGGAAAAATTAAGTCACTCAGAAGGCGAGGACGAGACAATCTTTTTATTTTTATCGAAAATGGGTGTTAGTGACAAAGCTGAGTTGTTAAAAAAAATATATGGTCAATGGATATATAGAGATTACGAGATGAAATTCCTTCGAAAACCGTTAGAAGCAATTGAACAAAAACTAAACGAGGCGATAAAATTGAGAAATAGATATGCTCATACAAACTGGGCAGAGGTTTTTAATGGTAAATTATTTAAAGTAAAAACAGAAGCCAAAAGAGACGGAGTATATCATACATTTATGGAATTCGATGAGGTGCATCTTAAAGAAGACTTAGAATTTATTGAAAAGCTTCACGAAGAATTGTATGAGTTCGATGATAATTATATTAATACAATAAGTACTAGTACAAGTAGAATTCTAATATTTAGTTATGGTTCAAATATGTTTTCTAAGAGATTAACGAAAAGAGTTCCTTCTGCTAAGTCAATCGGAATTGGTAAATTACTCGGATATAGACTTGAATTCTCTAAATTAAGTAAGGACAAATCCGGTAAAGCCACTTTGATTAAAACGGATGACATAAATGATATAGTTTGGGGTAATATCTCCACAATATTTAAAGACGAAAAGCATCTCTTAGATAAAGCTGAGGGGAGTGGGTACTTAGAAAAAAACGTTTTGATAATCAGCGAAACAGACGAAAGTATTTACGCCTTGACATATATAGCAGATAATAGTAACCTATATCATAAACTTTTACCTTACGACTGGTACAAAGCTCTGATTATTGAAGGGGCTAAAGAAAATGGAATAGATTCAGATTATATAAAGACAATTGACAATTTTGCGGCTATCGTAGACCCAGACAACGATAGGTCAGACAGAGAATGGAAGACAATGAAAAAATAAAATCTACAGCTAACTCGGATGGTGCTATGAAAAGCACTGCCACGAGGCTCTGTAAAATTAAATAATAATCTTAATAACTTCTTTTTATAAATTCTATAAAATCAGGCTGCTATAAGCGGTCAAGTANNGCGAAGGCTTTAATTTGTAATCTATTGCTACATGCCGAGTTTTGCGCTATCCCTAACTGGTAATGATTTTATAGATTTATATTTCAATTAAGCTACTCCTGTTACATAAGGTTGTCTGTTTTTCATTACATATCTTATTCTATTTAACAATTTACGGGCAACTTTGATTATTACTTTCTGCCCTTTATTATTAATTATATGCTGATGATAATACTGCATCAGAGCCGGATCCTGCCGGATAGCCTGCCAGGATGATTCAATTAACAATGTCCTGAGATATTCGTTGCAGCGAAAGGTCATTCCTGCATTGTAAGATGACTCCCCACTCTGCTTTACCCTTGGAACCAGTCCGACAAAACTGCTTAGATGATTGATATGAGGGAAACGGTTAATATCACCAAGTTCGGTTATTAATGCTGACGACGTTAGCGGCCCTATTCCTGATATAGTTTTTAACAAAGAATATAACTCATTATCATACTCACGTATTCTTACCCTGATCTGCCGGCTTAAGGTAAGTATCTGTTGTCTGTGATATTCATAAGAGCTAATCAGATTGGAAAAAGCATCCTGACCACTAAGAGTCTTCATCTTTATCTGTTTTAACCAGTCAATAAATTTCAAAGGCCACTGATTATTATCAAACTCAGGAGGAATAAAGATGCTGTAATACTGAAGAAAACTTTTTATCCTGTTTTTACTTCTTTTTAAATCACGCATTAAATAGAACCTTGTCCTGTTTAAACTTCGTAGCTCTTCCCTATCCCTGTCAAAAATGTGGATTGCTCTGAGTAACCCTTTTTCGAGCGCTCTGGCAATCTTTCGACTATCGACTGGATCTCGCTTCTGAAGCTGATCTTTTTGGCTTGAGGGTATGTCTGCTGCGTTAATAACAATATTCTTTATTCCAAGATCATTAAGCGCACGATGAATTCCGTAACCACAGAAGCCTGCTTCGTAAGCGCTGTAATAGGTGCCACCAGGGAACATCTTTTGCAGGTAATTAAACAAAATCCGGGGATCGGGAGGTTGAGTAAAAGTCCTGTGTTCCATACCTTCAACGAGTATTGTAACACTCCATCTCTTCTTATGAACATCTAGTCCAATGTAAAGGTCTTTGCCTTTAAAATCGATTTTTTTTGTAACTTGTGTTTGCATAGTCTCTTGTATTTTGTTTGGCAACAATAATTTACAAGAATTATTGATAACGCACCTGAGACTATGCTTTTATCATATGTGCTTTAATTAATTGCCTTCACCAGCCCAGACAATTTTGTAATCAACTCCCAAAAGTCTATTCGAGTAAAATCATCTCAACTTATTAAACACTGTGGCACCCGGACTGTTCCTG
>PLLX01000111.1 GCA_003141415.1 Bacteroidales bacterium | reverse complement strand
AATCAGTATCCGAATCAGCCTCGGGAACGCGACTATGCCTATGCCGGTTCATACTACTTTTTTGCAATCTGGATAGGTATTGGGGTTCTTGCCCTGTTTGAGGGACTTGCTAAGCTTGTTAAAGAGAATATTGCAGCACCCGTTACAGGATTGATTTGCTTTTTTGCCGTGCCTGTGATAATGGGTTCCCAGAATTGGGATGATCATGATCGTTCAGGCCGTTATCTAGCCAGAGATGTAGCATTCAATTATCTTAATTCATGCGCTCCTGATGCAATACTGTTCACCAACGGAGATAACGATACCTTCCCGCTATGGTATGCACAGGAAGTCGAAGGAAAAAGAACCGATGTCAGGATTTGCAACCTGATGCTTTTAAATACAGACTGGTATATTGACGAGATGAAAGTTAAATCACATGATTCAGATCCTCTGCCAATAACTCTCCCAAATAAAAAATACTTTGAGGGTGTAAATAATCAGGTTTTTATTATAGAAAAGAGTAAGGAGCCGGTAGATATTTCAACTATAATTGAATGGGTAAAAAGCGAAAATAAGGCAACTAAAGTTCAGATTTCAGAAACTGAGGAGCTGGACAATATTCCTTCAAGGACTATCAGAATTCCGGTTGATGCATCGAAAGTTATTGCCTCAGGTGCAGTGAAACCTGAAGATGCTGATAAGATTGTTCCATATATAGACATCAAGCTGAAAGGCAATTCAATAATGAAAAGTCAACTATTGGTTCTTGATATACTGGCCCATAATGACTGGAAACGACCAATTTATTTTATTACAGGCTATCATAACGATGCTCTCGGACTTGAAGAATATTTTCAGCTGGAAGGATTAGCGTACAGACTCGTACCAATAAAGTCTGAGAACAAAAGCTGGCTCAAATATGGTCGGATCGATACGGATATCCTTTATAATAATATGATGAATAAGTTTGCCTGGGGAGGCGCAAAAGAGAAAGGGGTTGACATAGATTATAATCATAAGAGGACTCTGCTAGTTGTTAAGGCAAGATATAATTATGCAAGACTAGCAACTGCTCTTGCGTCAGAAGGGAAAAATGAAAAAGCTATAAGTGTACTTGATTATTGCATGGAGACCTTTCCTGTTGAAAAAATATCATACGATATGTATGTTCCGAGTATAATTGAGGCATATGTCGCTGCCGGAGCAATTGATAAGGCAACTGAACTGACCCATAACCTCAGCAACTATTATTTTGAGAAGCTGGATTATTATCTGAGGCAGAAACCAGATATTCTTGCTTCTGCAGAATATGAAGTTCAGTCCGCTATTCAATTTACTTCACAGGCTGCAACTGCATGTAAAAACGGTGGAAGGACCGAACTTGCAGATGAAATATCTAATAAACTTGAAAGTTACTATACAAAATATGTAAAATTACTCCAGCCTTCAGGCCATTAGGAACAAAAGCTTGAATTATTCGTAAACCTAGCTAAAGTACTTAGTTTCTTAGAGTTAATTTATGATTAACTTTATGCTCCCTGGTGATATATAAGTGTATTTATGTGGCCTTATATAATCACTAAGCACTGCTGTCAAAAACATTTAATTGAAACATAAAATGAAATTATTTGAATAAACAGTGGCAAAACATTGATTTTCAGAAAACAGAATAAATTGAAAAATGGATACAAACTCACAAACAATGAGTCCGCCTATCTTAGGCAGGGTGACTTCAATTGATTTCTTTCGCGGTTTTACCATGTTCCTTTTGGCAGGTGAAGCTACCGAACTATACGGTCAATTGGAGAAATCTCATGTTGGTATTATACAATTTCTTGGCACCCAGCTCAGTCACCACGAATGGCATGGTTTACATTTCTGGGATCTGATACAACCTTTTTTCATGTTTATTGTCGGAGTTGCAATTCCTTTTGCGGTAGCCAACAGGTTAAAGAAAGGGGACAGCATAAAAACTATTACTCAACATGCAATTAAACGCTCATTCCTGTTGTTGTTCCTGGGATGGGCCCTTTATTTTGCAGATGCGGGGAAACTGGTCTTCCGCTTTCAAAACGTTCTGGCACAACTTTCAGTTACCTATCTGGTTGCGTTCCTTATCAGGAACAAAAGCTTTAAATTTCAATTGATTTTCACTTTTGTTATTCTCTTACTGATTGATCTGGCATATCGTTTCTTCCCTGTGGAGGGATTTAACCATCCCTGGGTGAATTTCGAAAATCTTGGGGCATGGTTCAATAATAAGATTGAAGGCGTTGACAGAGCCAGTACATGGGCAACATTAAATTTTGTTTCGACTACGGCCCATACGGTTTGGGGAGTTCTCTGCGGTAAGCTTCTGATGAGCAATAAACCAGCTTCAAAAAAAATTCAAATATTGCTTGTTGCGGGAGTATCAGCCCTAATTATAGGATATTCTCTTGATTTATTAAATGTGACCCCAATTATTAAGAAGATTGCAACCTCCTCATTTGTATTTGCAAGCGGAGGATGGGCCATACTGGCTCTTTGCTTCTGTTACTGGCTGATTGATGTTAAAAAACAATTCATCTCCGGATCAAGAATGTTCATAATAGTTGGAATGAACAGCATCTTTATTTATCTGTTCTTTTCAATTGGCGGTGCCGGTCTGATCAGTAAAATTATCGCTCCTTTCAGCAGCTTATTGTTTTCGTGGGGAGGAGACAAGACAGTTAATATAATCACCAGTCTTGGTATCTGGGCTGCCCTTTGGTATCTTTGTTATTGGCTCTATAAAAACAAATTATTTATTAAAATTTAGCTGAGATTCACCTTACCCCAACACCTCTCCCAAGGGAGAGGGGCTTAATATGTTGATTATCTTTTTTTTACCCTCCTTCTTCCCTTCGCTTTCGTGTAGCTTCAGCGAAGCAAAGCTGGGAGAAGGAGTCGGGGGATGAGGTAAAAAAATGAGAAGAGGGCCGGAGGTTGAGTTCATTTTTTATCATTTCTTTTTAGGCGCTTTAACCTGACCACCAGGTGAACCAAATACCATTTCGGTGACTTCGTCCTTCTCGTTGCTTGTAAATTCTATTGAATACCCCTCCATGTATTTAATTGCAAATTTAGCTTTAGAAATGGGGGTTAACTCCATGTCGGGTTGGTCCGCTAAAATCAGGTTCAGTGTTTTATCATCCTTTAGGACTACTTTAGCTACCGACCCGTTGTAGTCGTATTCGCCAGTATACTTTTGCAGGTTTTCCTTAGGAATGTCTGAAACTGTTGCAGGTTTTTGTTTAACAGGAAGTTTTGATTTTACATAATCCGCATGTTCAGTCATACCCTTGGATTGCTTGGCAGTGGCTATACTGTTTAGAATCATACCATTTAAATAGGATTCAGTCTGTTTGCGATACTGTATTGGAATTGTATCGCGAAACCGGACAATCATATCAATGCCCTTCATAAAATTAGGTGTATTTTTTACTCGTTTCAGAAAGTTAGCAAAAGGTTGAAGTATCATGAACTTCTCATTCCCAAAAGGCAAATTATCAAATCGTGCAGCCAAAGAATCAAAATCATTTTCGTTGGCGCATGTAAATAATACATTAGTTATTGCATCAGACAGTGCACCTTTAACATGTTGAACTGAAAGTATCCTGGCTTTATCCAGGGCTGCAGCAGTATCAATGGTTCCAAGTGCAAGCAATGCCTTGCCGGCGATGGAATAAGATGAATCATTGATTGATATAAGGAACAATGATTTATATGTCTCCTTCTTATATTTTCCCAGGGCCTCAATGGCGCCTGCTCTTACCAATGAATTCGGATCACTCTTTGCCATATCAGCTATAAGCGGTTCAACATTCTTCTTCACTGAGTCATTCATTAAATTTAACTTCTGCAATGCATATTGGCGTATTCCTGAATATTTATCTTTCAATGCAGTTTTCAGCAGGTCCAATGCAATGTGGTCATCCGCCTGGTTCCTGGCTGCAAAATCAATGGCTTCCCTCCTGTCAACATATAATCCTGCATTTTTATATTGAAAAATATAATTATCCAAGGTTTTATGTTCGGTTTTTTCGCAAAGAAGTATTTTATCCCCATCTACATTTATCAGTTCGGGTTTGGATGAAGCAGGAAAAGCAAATGTATCAACCTGATGTTCAAGCCAGACATTATAGCGTTTCTTTTCGGCACCCTGATAAAAATCTATTGCAATTGGCAACTTAAAAATATTTCCCGTTTGAGTCTGTTTTACAAGAACTTTAGCAGTTTTGCCTGCTATATCATAATCGTAGCTTATGTCGAGTTTTGGATGACCACTGCCATAATACCATTGGTTCCAGAACCAGTTTAGATCCTGACCTGTAACTTGCTCGAAGGCAAGACGAAGATCTTGTGCCTCAGCTGAACTAAATTTTTTGGTTGTAAGGTACAGGTTCAGTGATTTGAAAAAGGCGCTGTCACCAACGAAGTTCCTCAGCATGTTCAGAATACGTCCGCCTTTCTGATAGCTCACAAGATCGAACATATCTTCCCGGTCCTTGTAATAAAACCGAACCAGTTCTTTTTTCTCGCTTCCGCTATACAAATAGCTTCGCATGCTATTATAATTATGTTCATCGCCAGCATCTTTCCCATGTCTGTATTCCTCCCACAAAGTTTCACTGAAGTCGGCAAATGTTTCGTTCATTGTAAGATTACTCCAGCTTTCGCATGTAACATAATCCCCAAACCACTGATGAAAGAGTTCATGGGCAATAACATCTTCCCAATAATTTCCATCAATCAGTTGCCTCGCATCCTGTTGTGCAAAATCACCATGTAGAGTAGCCGTTGTATTTTCCATGGCCCCGCTTATGTAGTCACGTGCCGTAATTTGTGAATATTTAGGCCAGGGATAATCTACGCCAGTTATCCTCGAATAGAAATCAATCATCACCGGAGTAAGACCAAAGATCTTCCTGGCCACCGGTGCATATTCTTTTTCAACATAATAACTCACTTCCTTGCCTTTATAGCTGTCCTTAATGATAGAATATTCTCCGACAACCATCATCATAAGGTACGGAGCATGAGGCAAATCCATCTTCCAGGTATCAGTGCGGGTTCCGTCGTTGTGTTTCTTATGACTTACCAATAAACCATTTGACAGTGTCTGGTATTTATCAGGAACCGTCATACTGATTTCATCCGTTGTTTTTTGATTTGGCTTATCGATAGTGGGGAACCATCCTGAGTTAGATTCGGTTTCTCCTTGTGTCCATATCTGCGTGGGCTTATTTTTATCTTTGCCCAGAGGATTAATAAAATAGAGACCTTTACCGCCAGATATTGCTGCACTTCCTTTCCTTTTTATGTCGTTGGGTTTAGCAACATAATTAATAAATACCGTATAATTTTCACCACCCTTATAAGTTTTATCTAGAGTGATAAAAAGGTTTAAGCTATCATAACGATATTTCAAAGGTATACTCTTGCCAGCCTTAATTATGGATACTTCATTAATATTCATGCATTTTGCATCGAGGTTTAATGAATCAGTAGGGTAAAAATGTGGATGAAGAATAATCCAGGCTTTACCATACATCCACGATTTGGAATAGTCGAAGCTGACATCCAGTTTTGTATGAACAAGGTCATTAATTTTTGTAGCGCTGGCCCGATAATTCTTTTTCCAGCTTTCTGACTTGACAGAATCCGGTTTTTGTGGAAAGCAGGCTAATGAACAGAGAAGAAAAGCTCCTATAAGAATGTTTTTCATATTCAGTATTTCTAAAATTGTCTATAATCCGCTGATTATACGCGCTTTTATAGACTCAAATTCTGAATCTGTAATAAGTTTATTATCGAGCATCTGTTTGGCTTGCTGCAATTTTGCAGCAGCATCTTCCGATGCATTTCC
>PLLX01000168.1 GCA_003141415.1 Bacteroidales bacterium | reverse complement strand
TAGGTCACCGTGGTTACTCCAGTATTAAAAGTATAGGTCCCTACCTGGTTGATGCCAACTGCAGGAGAACTTGCTACTGTTGCTCCTGTCATGGACCACGTCAGTGATGCCACTGAACAATTATCTGCTATTGTCGCATTGGGAACTATCACTGATGCATGACAAACTCCTGCATCATCATTCTGTGATAATGCTCCCGGACAAGTGATCGTCGGAGGCACATTCTCCAACTGCACCGCAGCTACATTACTCACAATCGGATTGGTACATCCACTCCCTGTACTTGTAATGATTACTCTGTAGTACCTGTCAGATGTTACAGCTGGTGTTGTATAGTTTGAACTATTCGTCCCAACAGGTGACCAGCTATCAATGCCATTTGGAGAAACCTGCCATTGATAGTTAATAGTTATGCCTCCACTAACTACAACTGACATTGCATGAGTAGCATTATAACATAATGTTGCCCCGACCGGTTGAGTAGAAATTGTTGGTTGCGAGTTGACAACAACAGTATATGGGATAGAACTCCCGATGCAGGTGCCGTCTGATTCGGTTAGTTGAATTAAATAGGGTCCTGATGCATTCCAGGTAACGGTGGTACTATTTCCACTTGGTAATGAAAGCGACCCTCCTGCAACTGACCATGAATATGTGTGCCCTGAAGTATTAGGTACACTGTAAGTTATTGGAGAACCAGAACAAAGTCCGTTAAAAGCGAAAACTGAACAGTTTGTTTCCCCTCCCACATTATAAAAAGTAGGTGGAGAATTCTGATTATTATATTCAGTACTTATCCAACCTGATGTCAATGCTTCAGATAATACCCTTACCTCGTCAAGGTTTCCTGTAAAATAGCTATCTACTCTTCCAATGCTTCGAATTGGTGTATTATTTGGAATTTTCCCTGCCCATTCCGGATCATTAAATACCTCTGATCCATTCACATAAAGTTTATAATCAGTTCCATCGAAAGTAATAACTAGATGGTTCCAGGTAATATTATCATTAATTATTACACTTCCCGGAGTCTCCCACTTACACCAGGTAGTATTATCACCAAAGCCTGCATGTATCCGGTTTTGTTTGAAAATAAAGATAGAAGGATCCCTCTGGGAAGCAAGCCCAATTTCATTTCCTAATAATCCAAAGTATGTATCATCAGGTTGGGACCCAACTTTAATCCAGCATTCTTCTGTAAACGTCCTTGCAGCAGAAATGCCTGTACCTACATCAAAATAATCATCGGAACCATCAAAATAAATAGCATTACTGCTATTCCCTGGAACCAGGTCTCCTATTATCATGCCTCCATGTGATGTACCATCGTTTGATTGGGCAGCATCTTTTAATTGAGGAGGTGCCCCACCGGGATTATCCCCCATATGCCATACACCCTGATAGGAATGTTTCCATACTGTTTTTACAGACTGATCCCCACTTATTTGAGGATTATCGTATAACATTAAAATTTCAGTGTTAACCGAAGCGGATAAGATAGGTAATCTTACCCACGCAACTAATTTGCCTGTTGCCGGATCATAACTTTCAATCTGGTGATCGAGTTTAATATAGTTCCCGTCTGTAAAAATTATGTCATATCCATTACTATTCTGAACATGACCTCCATTTGGAATCGAATCCTTCAAGACAGCATCTCCGCTTATGTTTATTAGCACCGGAAAATTATAAAGATCAGATCCTCCGGAAACCTTAGTATGATTAATAGTGATAGTTCTTTGAAATCTGTAGCCTAAAGCAGCAGCCGGTCGTGAAATGGTTAAAAAAGCTGCCTGAGAGGTCTGCGAACTGCAATTGTCTGTAATTAAACAGTAATATGATGCTTCATCTGAAGTAGTTAGATTGGATATGGAAAGATTATTTGTAGTTGCCCCGGAAATATTACCACCATTTGAAAGTTGTCTCCCATCTTTATACCACTGATAAGTTAAAGAACCATTGCCCCCTGAGACAGAAGCTATAAAGGATGCATTCCCGCCAATGCAACGGGTAATTGAACCGGGTTGACCCGTAAAAGAAAAACAGTTGCCGGTACCAGCTCCGAATTGTGTTCCTGCTGAATTATCAATTCCACTACATCCCAGTCTTTCCAAAATAGTACCATTTACTATTCCGGGAGTCCCGTTAATAGTCCAGGCTCCTGTACCTGTCCGTTTTATTACCCTGGTTGATGAATTAATATTATCAGGATTATTAAACCCGATTGCATCAAGTGTTAAAGAATAGTTATTACTTGCGAGGCCATTTCGTGCCAAAGCTGTCCAGTACCCATTATTAAACTCATACTGTATTATTTGAGTATCAGTATCATAAAGGGGCAATCCACTTCCTGCAGGATCTGATGCCTGATAACTAACTCTGAGAGATCCATTTGTAAGGTTCGCAAAATTGAATTTTGCCATTTGGCGTTGGGTTACACCAACAGGGAAATAATAATCGGTTCCGGTGGTATTAATAGTGCGTTCAAAATTCCCGTAAATGAAACCCGAAGCTCCATAGCTTAGGGAACCAGGCATGCCATTTGTTAAATACAGGATATTACCTCCGGTGGTAACTATACCCTGCGTTAAGTTTAGTAAACCATTCACTGTTATCCCATTAGTCAGGGTTAACCCATTTGAATTATTGGCTGTAAGGTTATGAACTGTTGATAAAGCATTTCCTGTAACCTGCGCTATTGAACCATTGTAAGTGTAGTCAGCTCCGGTGTTAAAAGATTTTGCGCCGGTAACCTGAATACTGCCTGTTCCTGCAGTTGTCGAAAGCCCCTGGCTATGAGCAGTAATAATTCCTGCACCTGAACTGAGTGTAAAAGTACCACTGCTACCATCAATGATGCTTGCTCCTAAATCTAATATTGCCCCACTATTGACGGTAAAATTTATGGCATTTGAAATAGTTCCTCCTGTTTTCGAGTAAAGTTGAGTAGTTGTACCGTTAAAATTTATAGCACCTGTTCCTAGTGGTAAATCTAACAGACTGATAGTTCCACCGGACTGGGTGAAGTTACCTTTAACGTTCAGTATTCCAGTTGTTGCGACAGGATCTTCTTTCATTATTAAAAATCCACCTGAAATATTCACATTACCCGTAACGTTTACTATAGAACTTACTGTCCCGGTAACAATGGTGAAATATCCACTGTTAAGCATGAAATTGCCTCCGATATTCATTGTACAGGAACCATTGCTATTGTTCATTTTGAACGTAGCATTATTGTCTATGACAACATTTCCAGCCACTGTTATTAAGTAACCAATACCAGAAGTCGACATACAGAGTGAATGATTAATATGATCGAAAACTCCGGTTCCTAAAACTGAAAAATTTCCTGCAACAGTGAAATTAGATGCCATATAAAAATTTGAAGTCTGTCCCGGACAATTCCATGTAAAATTTCCGAATGTTTGTCCTTCCAATCCTCCAGTGAAACCAGTACTAGCAGTAATTCCTATAATATTACAGTTCGAAGCAGAGTTCCATGTTGCTGTTGGTATAGTTCCTCCATCCTGTGCATGGTTATATACAGAGGAAGCATTGAAAACAATTGTACCTGTTTGGATAATGGTCCCTGAATTATTAATTGTCCCCGATACGTCCAGATCTGTTCCGGTACCATTATTTATTGTAAGCGTTTGCCCTGCACTTATTACCAGGATCCCTGTGCTATTTATAACAACCTGATCAAGTGTGACGGAAGAAGTTACAGTTGCAGTATGCCCATTTTGAATGGTAATAACTCCATTAACATATGTAGGAGCAGCTCCGGCTGCTATCCAGGCGCTTCCATTGTATGACTCCCAGTTCCCTGGAGCTGAAAATGTCACATTGCCATTTGTTCTGAAATCGCCTGCGGATTGTCCATACAATCCGTTTATTACCAGTAACCAGAAACCAGAAACGAGTAACAACTTTCTTATAACCTGTCCCTTCAGCCTCCCGCAGACTGAGTTAACAAAAGAAACAGTATTTGCAATTGCAGAAATCAAACTTTCAGGTTAGGTATAATAAAAAAACTATTGTCCGACTCTAAATTCTTTTTTTTTAAAGCCGATCAATATTTAATACTATATTTTGTATCCGTTCTAACAAATATAAACGAAGTCAACTATTCACTTATTTCAAGACTACAAATTATTAACCATGGTTGCATTGCTCTAACCATTTAATAACAATTTAAAGATAAATATTATTCCAAATGTTAGTGGGGGTTTTTTGACCAATTCAAATAATTCTTTGACAACAGGTTAGGTTTTATCAGAACTTCGATCAACAGATGTCAGTTCAGCCAGTTAAGATAAATGTCTTGAGGTCTTTACGGCCTACGGCCTGTCTTACTCCCCTAGTCGATTGTCTTTATGCCTTGCTGCTTGTCTTTAAGTCATTAAAGGATCCCTCTATGGAGATTGATCCAGAGAACTATCATGACAGCGAAACGTCCAGACAGAACAGTGTTAAGACAACGAAGTATTGAGACTGCGAAGCGTTAGGACTTAATGTTAGATAATCAGCATTGCATCACCATAGGTACCAAAGCGGTATTTCTCCTTTACTGCTGTTTTGTATGCATCAAAAAGCAGATCATAACCAGCAAACGCCGACACCATCATCAAAAGAGTGGAATATGGAAGATGAAAATTACTTATCATCATATCGGGAACTTTAAATTCATAAGGAGGGAAAATAAATTTATTTGTCCATCCGTCAAATGGTTTAAGATAGCCATCTGTTGAGACCGAGCTCTCAAGTGTTCGTACAACAGTTGTGCCAACTGCGCAAATCTTGTATTTATTATCTTTTGCTTTATTTACAATATCGGCAGATTCATCCGTGATCATTATCCTCTCTGAATCGACTTTGTGTTTGGTCAGGTCTTCAACATCAACACTCCTGAAATTGCCTAAACCGACATGAAGGGTTATTTCGGCAAACTCGACTCCAATTATCTCAAGTTTCTTCAGCAACTCCCTGCTGAAATGCAAACCAGCTGTCGGAGCTGCAACCGCACCTTCATACTTTGCAAAAATGGTCTGATATCTCTCACTGTCCTCGGGTTCAACCTTTCTGTTGATGAACTTTGGCAGAGGAGTCTCACCCAGGCTGTATAATGTTTTTTTAAATTCCTCGTAGGTACCGTCAAACAGAAATCTTAGTGTCCTTCCCCTCGAAGTTGTATTGTCAATGACTTCTGCAACCAACAGGTCGTCTTCCCCGAAATACAATTTATTTCCTATTCTGATTTTCCTTGCAGGGTCGACCAATACATCCCATAAACGTTGTTCCCTGTTTAATTCTCTTAAGAGGAAAACTTCTATTTCAGCGCCCGTCTTCTCTTTATTACCATATAACCTCGCGGGGAAAACCTTCGTATTATTGAAAACCAGAACATCATTCTCACTAAAATATTCTGTAATATCTTTAAAAATCTTGTGTTGAAGCTCTCCGCTTTTTCTGTTAACAACCAATAATCTCGATTCATCCCTGTTTGGAGTAGGATAAAGCGCAATAAGCTCCTGTGGCAAATTATACCTGAATTGCGATAGTTTCATAATAAATAAATAATCATTTTTAATTAAAGAAGTCCTTTATACGTAAAAATATTAATTTTGTTTCATCTGAATTTATAATTTTTTTTAATAAGTCTGAAGGACCCCGGATATCTGAGAGTTTTACATATTTGTGTTTGAATCAGAACAGTCTGTGAATGTCATTTGTTCGATATGTTCCTTAAATTCTTCGATACTATAAGCATTCATCACCTGATATTCCCCTATTGCAGTCCTCTCAAGTGCAGATAAATAACTTCCGCTTTTTAATGCTTGTCCAAAATCCCTGGCAAATGATCTTACATAGGTTCCCTTACTGCACAACAGTCTGATTTTTATTTCAGGCATTTCAAAAGAGAGTAATTCTATTCCCCTGAAAAAAACGGAAACAGGCTCAAGTTTTTTTTCTATCCCCTGCCTGGCAAATTCGTATGCTCTCTTCCCTGATATCAATTTAGCTGAGTACATAGGAGGAAGCTGTTTCTGTTCACCCAGAAAGCTAACCAGCACATCTTTCACAATCTCTTCAGTTATATGATCTGTGGGGTAATGATTATCCGTTTCTGTTTCCAGATCGAAAGAGGGTGTCGTTTCTCCCAGGTGAAATGTAGCAATGTATTCTTTATCAAGATCACGGAACTCATCAATCTTTTTAGTTGCTTTACCGGTACAGATTATCATTAAGCCGCTTGCCAGAGGGTCGAGTGTGCCGGCATGACCAACCTTTATTTTTTTTATCCCGAAAGTGCTCCGGATCATTATTCTTACTTTGTTCACAAGATCAAATGAGGTCCAATAAACAGGTTTATTAAACAATAAAACTTTTCCTTCTTCAAAAACTGTTACTTTTTCAGATGACATGCAAACCTGATAAGATTGAGATAATACCGACTAAAAAACAGTAATGTGGCCTGTCTCAAGATGCCCTGAACTGCTGACAGGCAAAAACTCTGTAAGTCCCCGGATCAATTCAGGAACCAATGCTTCAAACAAATTCATATTGCTGAAATGATAATTTATTCCTGATCCGTCTCTTTAGGCTTTTTCATAATTGCCCAAATTTCGAATATAAAACCAGCCAGAACAACAATCGGAGCTAAGGTAATTCTACGAAAACTGAAAATGTTGTCACTGAATTTATCAGGACTTGGAGATTTGCCACCAAGCATCAGGAGAAACCCGATCACTATTATAGCGAATCCAATTGCCAGCAACTTGTAGTTTTCGCGACCAAGAGCGAAATTTAATTTTTCTTTATTTTCATTTTTTTTGCCCATAATAAATCAATAATAAAGTTTGTCTTCCGAAATACTAAGATACCTGTTAACGGAAAAAAATGTAGAAATAATATTAATTAAAACCCCGGTTATTACAATTGAAGCTCCAAGAAGGACCAAAAGATAGGTGCTTTCAAAGCTAAACATCATTAAAAATTCCTTTTCAATGAGATAAAGAAGCCCCATTAATAAACTCATGGCAATAAGAGCAGCCAGTAATCCCTGAACAGCACTCTGAATAAGAAATGGCTGTCGAATAAATCCACGGGTTGCGCCAACAATCTGCATAGTACGAATCAGGAACCTCCTGGAATAGATCGATAATCTGATTGTATTGTTAATGATTGTCAATGCGATGAGAAAGAGGAATGTACTCATTATCAGAAGAAAAAAACTGATCTTCCTTTCATTTTCATTGATCAGAAAAAGCAATGATTCCTGGACAATGACCTCTTTCACAAAAGGATATTCCCTGACATACTTTTCAATTTTTGCCACACTGTCGGGACTTGTAAATCCTGCATGAAGATATACATCTATTGTAGGTGGCAGAGGATTGTCTCCAAGAAAACTAATAAAGTCTTCGCCAAGCTCTTTTTTCATTTTTACAGCTGCCGCCTCCTTTGAGATATATTCAGTCGATTTTACATAAGGTTTCGCATCCATGTCCTTCTGCAACATTCTTATGTCAGGCTCTTTTGCTTCATCATCCAGCATAATCGAGAACGACAGGCTTTCCCGGAGATAATCCGACAGCTCCCGTGCATTTATAAGAACAAGTCCCAGAACCCCCAGAAGAAAAAGAACCAGTGAGACGCTTATAATAAGAGTCAGATACGAACTTCTCAGTCTAGTTTTGGAATATCCAGGTTCTTTGTTTTTCAAACTTTTGTTTTTTTACTTTTATCTTTTATCTTAGTCTACAATAGTCATCCAGCCAAATGGATCCGGTTCATCACCGCTTTGAATAGATGTAAGCTTTTTGTATAGCTTTAGAGATTCAATACCTGGTTCTCCATCTTTGCAATATTCATAAATCTTGTTCATCTCCGGGTCAAATATCTTGGCTATAGGGCTGATGACTGCCGCTGTACCACAGGCTCCGGCTTCAACGAAGGTTGCGAGCTCTTCAACAGGAACCTGCCGCCGTTCGGTTTTCATTCCAAGATTTTTAGCTATTTCGATCAGACTCATATTTGTAATTGAATTCAATATTGATTCCGATTTTGGGGTCACATAGGTATTATCTTTAATTCCAAAGAAATTTGCCGGTCCGCATTCATCGATATATTTCTTTTCTTTTGCATCAAGGAAAATTGTATTTGAATATCCGCTATTACGTGCAGCAATTATGGCCCGCATGCTTGCAGCATAGTTACCACCTACTTTGTAAATACCGGTTCCCATTGGAGCAGCCCTATCTACATCTCTGCATATCAGCATGTTTACAGGTTTAATTCCGTCCTTGAAATATGGACCAACTGGTGTAACAAACACAAGGAAAGTATATTCTGAAGCCGGTTTGACGCCTACCTCAGCTCCACTGCCATACAACAGGGGTCTTATATATAAAGTTGCACCGGATCCATATGGGGGAACAAATTTTTTATTTAACTGAATAACTTTAAACAAAGCCTCCCGGAACATATCCACAGGAAATGGTTCCATTTTAACGCCGTCTGCAGAAGCAATCAATCTTTTTGCATTTTCCTCCCAACGGAATAGCCTTATCTTTCCGTCTTTCCCCATATATGCTTTTAGTCCCTCAAATGCCTCCTGACCATAATGTAAACCTGTTGCAGCTATATGAATATCAATATATTCTGAAGAAGAAACTTCCAATTTACCCCATTTCCCATCTTTATATATACAACGAACATTAAAATCAGTCTTTATATAACCGAACGGCAGACATCCCCAATTCAATTTTTCCATGTATTGTGGCTATTAAAATATGGCTGTAAAAGTACATTTTAAAAACTTATTTTAAACACTTTTCTCCATGAATTTGGATTATTCGCTGTACAACTGAAGTCCTGCTATCTGATCCTCTGCAGCAACATTTCTGAGAAGCCGGGCAGTATTTGTAATGAATTGATGATCTGATAACTGTTTCTTCTGGAACTCAATCCATGTTTTATTATCAGGATGATTACCATATTCCGTTCTCTCCCTTAATAATTTATCTGTAAGTTTCATATAATCAATGCGACCGAGATAATCATACCTGGCATCATGAAGAATATTATCAGTTAAAGATTCCTGATGACCTGAAAAAGAGTTTCTTATCATCTTTTTAGTAGATTCAACATTATCCTGGCTAAAGCCGTATCCGGGCAGGATCTCTTCAACCAGACGCAATGATGCTTCCATAGGTTTTTCGTAGTCAGAGATGAATCCTGTAAGAAGAAAGACCGATGCCAGCTTAAGGTTAATAAACTCCTCATCAGGAAGATTCTCGGCCCTTGAAAGCAATTCCATCTGATTGCTGATATTTTTTACCATAGATGAATTGTGAAAATAAAGGTTAGGTGGAGCTTCATCATCAAACATTTTAATTATCATCTCCTCGATATCCTGGAGTTTGATTTTCTGCATCTTAACGACAAATTTCCTGTTTGGGCCACCATTCTCATCACATAAATCAGGGACAATTCCGTTTACAAAATACATTTCCAGTTCCCCTTTATACTTGACAGGCATTTTCCCACGGTATTCGCATGTAAAAAACTCCTTCACAAATTCATAAGTTGTCCCTGAAATGTTAATTTTACCGGCCTCTCCCGAAGATTCCATCCTGCTTGCTGTGTTTACAGTGTCGCCCCAGATATCATATGAAAGTTTCTTCTGCCCTACAACTCCCGCAACAACTGTTCCCGTATGAATCCCAATTCTAATATCCCAGTATTTCATTCCTTCAAATTCGGATGTTTCCTTAAGATTATTCATATATCCTTTCATTTCAAGAGCAGCAAGAATGACCTCTACAGGATTGGTTCTGTTCTTCTCGGGAATTCCACCGGCACACATATATGCATCCCCAATTGTTTTAATTTTTTCAATGCCAAACTTTTCAACGACTGAATCAAAATAAAAAAAGAATTTATCAAGTTCATCTATTAAGATTTCAGGATTCATCTCTTCCGCTATTTTAGTGAAGCCCTGAATATCTGAGAAAAGAACAGTTACAAAATTATATTTGATCTTGGTTGCCTTTCCTTTCTCCATTATCTCACTCGCGGTGTTTTTAGGAAGAACATTTGCCAGTAATGCTTCTGTTTTTTCTTTTTCAATTATCAAATCCTCAGTTCTCTTATTAATTATCTGTTCGAGCATATAGAGATTACGGGCAAACCGCAAATTAAGAAGATCATATAAGGCCCATATTATCAGGGAGAACACTATTAAATAGAAAATTATTGCGAGTTGTGAAAAGTACCATGAAGGCAAAACTCTTAAGGAGACCAAAGAGATCTCCCCGCCATTATTTCCGGAACTTATATACCTTACTCTAAACATGTATTTTCCGGAAGGAAGGTTAGTATACTCTTTAAAACTAATGCGTTTCCAACTGCTCCATTCCTTGTCAAATCCTTCTAGAAAAAACTGATAATTGGTACTATCTGCAGGTTGTACCTCGAATGTTATATTATTATTCCAATAGTTTAAAACAATATTTTGCCTGAGATCCGGATGTTGAACTTTCAGACTGTCAGAACTAAAAATTACTGAATCACCATTAATTAGAATCCGCTTTAAGGATGGCGTTACATCTGAATTAAAAGAATTTTGAGCTGCAGTAGCTTCTAAAAGGACTGAAAACAAAATAATCCCGGAAAGAAAATTAAACCTTATGAAATAAGACATAAACAATTATCTTGCTTTTTATTATTCCAAATGTAGTACTTAAAAAAATCAGGTCAAAAGGAAAGCTCAATTTTGAGTACTTTTGCATGCTTAACAAAAATGATCCTATGACATTAGTTTTTGCTTCAAATAATGAACATAAAATAAAAGAAATAAATAGTCTTCTTGGCAACAGCTTCTCACTTCTAAGTCTCTTTGATATCAATATCAGAGAAGATATTCCTGAAGAAGAACCTCAAATTGAAGGGAATGCCCTCTCAAAAGCCAGGTTTGTTTTTAATGCTACCGGAATGGACGTTTTTGCCGACGATACAGGCCTGGAAATACCTTCCCTGAATGGATTGCCGGGAGTCTATTCGGCCAGGTTTGCCGGTGAGAATAAGGATTCATCAGCTAATATTGAGAAAGTTTTATCAATGCTTGGCAATACAGAAAACCGGGAAGCCAGGTTCAGAACTGTAATTGCTCTGATTCTTGAAAAGAAAGAGTATCTCTTTGAGGGAATTGTAAACGGGACGATTATAAGGGAGAAAAAAGGAACCGAAGGATTTGGATATGACCCGATATTTTTACCTGATGGGAAAATCCGCACATTTGCTGAAATGGAACTTGCAGAAAAAAACACTGTTTCACACAGGGCAAGAGCATTTGAGAAATTAAAGGAGTTTTTACTTCAATACCAATGAGAAAGATTCTGTCCATATTGCTCTTATTGTTAATGTCAATGATGTCATATGCACAAACACCGGTTGGATCATGGTCGGATCACCTTGTTTATAACACAACTGATTGTGTTACTGTTGGTACAGATGAAGTTTACGCCTCAACCGGCTCATCAATAATTATTTACAACAAAGGGTTTGCCGAGCTTAAGAAAATGTCGCGAAATAATGGACTTACCGAAACCGGAATAAGCACAATTTCATGGTCAGAAGAGAATAAAACACTTGTAATTGCTTACACGAGTACGAATGTCGACCTGTTAAAAAACAACATAATTTATAACATCCCTGATATCAGCAGGAAATATATTCCCGGGAAGAAAGAGATAAACAGAATTCGTACCAATGGTAAGTACGCTTACATGGCATGCAGCTTTGGAATTGTTGTCATTGATCTTATTAAGAAGGAAATTTACGATACATGGGAACCAGGTAATGGTTCTGAAACTACAGAAGTGTGGGATATTGCTTTCGGTAAGTCCAGAATTTATGCAGCCACAGATATGGGAGTTTACTCTGCTGATCTTTCAAATCAGGGATTATCTTATTTTGGAAACTGGGACCTGGTCAACCTGTTTCAAAGTCCAAATGGGAAATATACCTCTTTGATTTATTCAGGCGATAGATTATACGCAAACCTGTCAGATCCTCTTGCTGCAGGCGACCAAGTTTATGTAGTTAATGATATCAGTTCCCTGTTCTCATTCACAAGTGGTGTTTTTAACAAATCATTCGATAGTGCACCAACCGGATTTACTGTGTCTTCCAGCGCTTCCGTTAAATACTATAATATCAATGGTTCGCTTACTAAAACTATATCTTCATATGGATGGACAATACCAAACATTTCTCAGGCAATAGTTGACAACGAAGATATCTGGATCGCCGATCTTAACTCAGGTCTGATCAGAGGCCAGAACATGTCGGAGTTTACGGCATTAACTCTTCCCGGACCTATATCCAATAACGCTTTCAATATAACTTCATACAATGGGAAAACTGTAATTTGCGGAGGTGCAACAGATGTTTCATGGAATAACCAGGGAAGGCCGCTTCAGGTTTCTATTTATGAAAATAATAACTGGACTTTCCTTCCATCCGGTACAATTATTGATCCGATGAGAACACTGATCGATCCCGATAATAATAATCACATGTTTGTATCAACCTGGGGAGGAGGATTACTGGAATATGAAAATAACAACCTTATTAAACAGTATACTGAAACAAATTCACCATTGCAGACAATTATCCCGGGAAATCCGTTCGTAAGAATATGTGGACTGGCTGTGGATAAATCAAAGAATCTCTGGCTGACTCAGACAGGGGTACCGGGAAGTATAAAAGTACTTAAATCAGATGGAAGCTGGATTGTAAATCCTTTAACAATTGATGCTCCGACAATCGGAGATATCATTATTACCGGCAAAAATCAAAAATGGATCATACTGCCCCGTGGGTATGGACTATTTATTCTGGATGATAATAAGACACCCGAAATTTTCACTGATGACAGATCTAAGAAGATGCTGGTACAGGATACAGAAAATCAGGTAATCTCATTTGTCTATTCAATCGCCGAGGATCTTGACGGGAACATCTGGGTTGGGACAGACCAGGGACCGGTTATCTATTTCAATCCTGAAAATGTTTTCGATAGTGATTTGAAAGCAAGCCGGATAAAAATTCCCAGAAATGATGGCACAAACCTTGCCGATTATATGCTGAAAACTGAAACAATTACATCTATCGCCATTGACGGAGCCAACAGAAAATGGCTCGGAACAGCTTCCTCAGGAGCTTACCTGCTTTCTCCCGATGGAACGACTCAAATAAAAAGCTTTAATGAACAAAACAGCCCACTTATTTCCAATTCCATTGTGACACTGGCTGTTGATAATAAAACTGGTGATGTATGGTTTGGAACTTCAAAAGGAGTCCAGTCTTATAGAGGTGACGCCACTACCGGAGGAGATAAATTTACAAAGGTCTATACTTTTCCGAATCCTGTCAGAGCGGATTTTACTGGAAATGTTACCATTACCGGACTCATAAAGGATTCTCAGATCAGGATTACAGATATTAGTGGCAATCTTGTATATGAAACGGTATCTGACGGGGGTCAGGCTAGCTGGGATCTGAAAACCTATAACGGACGGCGTGTCGCTACCGGGGTCTATCTTGTCTTCTGTGCGAGCAAAGATGGTTCACAATCGTGTGTTACAAAAATGCTGGTAATAAAATAATCATCACTCAGTTATAAGGCTCTCTATTCTTTCAATCTGGAGCTGTTTATTTACCTCTCTCAGGCTTCTTGCTGTTTTAGTAAAATACTGATGTCCTGAAATGAATTTAACCTGTATCTTATTCCAGTCATTAAGGGAACCCATTTTATTCTGAGCCTTAAGTTCCTCGTAAAGTGTGTTTGAAACCGGGATAAAATCGCTCCTCCCAAGGTAATCGAGATCTGAATCACACATAATATTTTCAAGAAGGTTTGTTGGTTTTGGCGGTAATTTTGTTGACATTATTAATGAGCAAATCCGTTCAATCTGGTCAGGAGTATAGTTAAAATTTGGAAGCATCTCCCTTGCTATCTGTGTACCGTAAAATTCATGATTATCATAGGCAATTGTATGTCCGGCATCATGGAACAAGGCGGCGGTTTTCAACAGTAATATCTCTTCATCGGAACAGCTCTCAGCCCAGCCAATAAGTTCCACCTCGGTAACAACATCAACGGTGTGTTTAACATTGTGATAAAAAAGGTATCCGGGTAAATCCATTTCGAGTTTATCTAAAATAATCTCCTGAATATCGGTAAACTGAATAAGACCAAATTTAATCCTGAATGATTCATTGGGGATTACTCCTTCGTAATTGAACGAAAACTCAGGTTTCAACCCCTTTACCTTGTACATCTGGAGATCATCCTTGTATTTAACCGGGAGCTTCCCAAAGTACTCGCAATGAAAAAACTCTTTTACCAGTTCGTAAGTCATAACTGAAATAAGTATCATCCCGCTGTCGGAAACACCTTCAATGCGGCTTGCCGTATTGACTGTATCCCCTTTAATATCATAATTGATTTTTCGCCTTCCGGAAATTGCTGCAGTCACCGGTCCTGAATGAATACCTATCTTTAATTTCCATATCCCGTTATTCTCTCCTCTCCTCTTCATTTCATATGTTTCAAGGAAATATCTCATCTCTATTGCCGCCAGAACGACATCGATAGGGTTTGTTATATTCTTAACCGGTATCCCTCCGGCGCACATATAGGTATCACCTATAGTTTTAATCTTTTCCATTTTAAGTCTGTTGACTATGCTTTCAAATTCTACAATAATCTCATCAAGTTCATCCATAACCGACGATGAGTCCATTCCTTCAACAAGCCTTGAAAAGCCATGGATATCTGCGAACAAAACTGTCGCCATATTGAATTTAAGCGACCTCTCTTTCTTTTCTCCTTCACCAAATTCCTTCAGACCTTCCGGAGATATCTTCTCATAAAGAACTTTAATCTTTTGGTTGTCCCTGACCAGCTTTTCATTCATCTTTTCCAGTTGCTTGATATGCTCCTCAAGTTCATGGTTCTGTTTGGCTAGCCTGGCAATCCTTTTTACAAGCTCTTCATTATTAGTTACTGACATAATAGAGTTGATTGATCAGTAAATATAANNTTTATTTACCCCAACCCCAAGGGAAGTAAATTGATTTTGACTTCGTCAAGCTCGCACAACCGTGCCCGGTTCTTCGCTCCCCTCTTCGCTTTCGCTTAGCTTCAACGAAGCAAAGTGGGGTCGGGGTAGACAAAGAAAATCAATAATGAAGTAGGTTACAAACTTCAATAATTCTAAATTTGAAAAATTATTCAAATCATCATGCTCGAGAAAACCAGGGGAATAATACTTCATCAGATAAAATGCACCGACTCAGGTATTGTTACCCAGATATATACTAGAAAATTTGGCAGACAATCCTTCCTTATCAAAGGAATGAGAAACAGGAAAACAGGAAAACACAATATCCTGTTTCAACCAATGTTCATTCTTGATCTGGAATTATACTATAAGGCAACCCGCGAAATGCAGACCCTGAAAGAATTTTCGGTTTCATTTACACCATATAATATATATTCTGATATTAAAAAAAGCTGCGTTGCAATTTTTCTTGGAGAAGTTCTAACATCTGTTCTGAAAGAAGAAAGCCCTCATGATGAGATGTTCGACTACATTGAAGAGTCAATTGTATACTTCGACAAATGTAAAGAAGGCCTTGCAAATTTCCATATAGCTTTTCTGGCGGGACTTAGCAGTTTTCTTGGATTCGAACCGGGTCCCAGGATAGAAAAAGAGAATGCATTTTTTGACATGGTAAATGGTATTTTTGTTCCTGTACCGCCGGTTCATGGTAATTATGCAAACGAGGAAATTACAAATATCCTGGCTGACTTTTTCGTAGCGTCTTATGATTCAATAAGCAATATACCCCTCACAGGAAAAATCCGGAATGATGTTCTTGAAACACTGGTCAGATTCTACTCACTTCATCTTCCGGGCCTAAAAAAAATTAAATCTCTTGATGTCTTGAAAGAGGTTTTCAGTTGAATTTTTAATCATCTCCCTGAAGTTTTTTATCTATCTTTAAATGTCAAACTGATAGTATAATGGCGATTATTCCTTCTATTATTAACTGGTTGAATATCAAGCGTATAAATCAAATAGAAATATTTAAGAAGTACCCTTTCGAAACTCAACAGGAGACTCTGTACAGACTTCTTGCAAAAGCTGCTAAAACAGAGTGGGGTAAAAAGTTCAAATACTCTTCAATCGTTTCAATTAAAGATTATCAATCAAGGTTTCCTGTTCAGTCGTATGAAGATATAATCCCATACGTTGAAAGACTCCGTAAAGGAGAGGATAATCTTTTATGGCCCGGCGAAATAAAATGGTTTGCAAAGTCCTCCGGCACGACCTCCACAAAAAGCAAATTTATACCAATGAGTCGTGAAGCGCTTGAAGATTGTCATTACAGGGCAGCAAAGGATATTCTGGTGCTATATACAATGCAAAGACCCGGTACACGGATATTCTCAGGCAGGAGTCTTACACTCGGAGGAAGTCATAGAATGAATCAATTCAGTAATGATTCATTATACGGAGATCTCTCTGCCATTCTTATTGAAAATGCTCCATTCTGGGTTGATATTATCAGAACTCCGAAACAGAAGATTGCCCTTCTTGAAGATTTTGAAGAGAAGCTTAACCTTATCACAAAATCTACTGTTAATGAGAATGTAACAAGTATTTCGGGAGTCCCGTCATGGTATCTTGTTTTGATAAAGCAGATCCTGGCTTTTACCGGGAAAAATAATCTTCTGGATGTCTGGCCTAATCTTGAAGTCTTTTTTCATGGAGGTATAAGTTTTACACCTTATCGCGAACAGTATAAAAAACTTATTGTCGGTGATCAGATGAATTATATGGAGACATATAATGCTTCTGAGGGGTTCTTCGGAATTCAGGACGATCCGCTGAAAAGTGATATGCTCCTTATGCTTGATTATGGAATTTTTTATGAGTTCATACCGACTGATAGAATTAACTCAGATAATCCTCCGGTTTATACAGTTGCGGAAGTGAAGACAGGAGTAAATTATGCAATTATCATTTCAACAAATGGTGGCCTTTGGCGATACATGATGGGAGATACAGTAGTGTTTACCTGTCTTGATCCTTACCGTTTCAGAATTTCAGGACGCACAAAACATTTTATTAATGTTTTTGGCGAAGAGGTGATCATTGACAATGCCGACAAGGCTCTTGAATCGGCCTGTAAAGTAACTGATGCAGTGATTGCAGAATACACGGCCGGTCCTGTATTTATGAATACCTTTTCAAAAGGTTCGCATGAATGGATAATCGAATTTGAAAAAATCCCGTCTGATCTGACATTATTTATTGATACACTTGATGACACGCTTAAATCAGTTAACTCAGATTATGAGGCCAAACGATTTAAAGATCTTAATCTTGTTTTACCGGTTGTGAAGCCGGTTCCCAGGGGAACATTTAATAAATGGTTAAAAGCAAAAAATAAATTAGGGGGGCAAAACAAAGTACCCCGGCTTTCCAATTCACGAGAGTATATTGAGGATCTATACATGATAGCCGGGATTAAAAATAGTTAAAGGTTGGAGTGAACTGGAGTTTTGGCCCCATTTAGATTATTTGTTTCGGGATATTGAGCCCATCTGTCCTGCCTCAGCGGAACATCCACCTAAAGAGATTCAGTTATGGTAGTTGTGCCCCCTGGCCGCTTCGCGTCCTTGTGGTAATTACCTGAATTACACTTAAATGTAGAGTATTACCCCCCCTATATTGGGACAGGGAGGCAATAAACCGGGGTGTTTCTGGGGGGGGCAAAATTCCAGTCACTTTAATCACTTATTTCTGAAAATCCGTCAAACCTTTATCAATTTTTATTAATTTTATAGAAGTTAAACATAATATTCGGACCAATGCATATAGCTATTGCAGGAAATATCGGATCGGGCAAGACGACACTGGCAGGGTTGCTTGCAAAACAATATGGATGGGTTGCTCATTATGAAGATGTAGATGACAATCCCTATCTTAATGACTTTTATGAAGATATGCAACGCTGGTCATTTAACCTGCAGATCTATTTTCTTAATTCCCGCTTCAGTCAAATCCTTGAAATCAGGAAATCTGATAAAACCATTATACAGGACAGGACGATCTATGAAGATGCCTACATTTTCGCTCCTAATCTTCATTCGATGGGACTGATGTCGACCCGTGACTTCGATAACTACTCCTCGCTCTTTAAAATGATGAGCTCCCTTGTGAAGCCTCCTGATCTGCTTCTTTACCTCAGAGCATCTGTTCCGACCCTTGTAAACCAGATCCAGAAACGAGGAAGGGAATATGAAAGTTCCATCCGTATCGATTACCTCAAAAGGTTAAATGAAAGGTATGAGGCCTGGATGGAAACATACAATCTTGGTAAAGTTCTTATAATCGAAGCTGATCACTACAATTTCCCAAACAACAGCGATCACCTCAGCGAGGTAATCGATAAGATCAACGCTGAGCTTCACGGACTTTTTTAAAAAGTGTTTGACATTTAATTCTTAATTGATTAACTTTACATTACATCAAACTGCAATTCTGATGAACGTGCTGGTTTTTCTGTTGATATAAAAATTCATAATCCATTAAAATGAAAACAATCAAGTCATTACTCTTTCTTGTTGCTTTAGTGTTTGTATCTGTTAACCTTCGGGCCCAGGTTGATCTGACTAAATCAGCTCCTATGGATCCCGGCATCAGAACAGGGAAACTTACTAACGGGTTGACTTACTTTATCCGCAATAACAAAGAACCCGAAAAGAGGGCCAGTTTTTATATTATTCAGAATGTTGGAGCAATCCTGGAAAACGATGACCAGAATGGCCTGGCACATTTTCTTGAACACATGGCATTTAATGGAACAGAGCATTTCCCGGATAAAGGAATTATAAGCAGTCTTGAAAAACACGGAGTTGCATTTGGTAGCAATATCAATGCTTATACCGGTTTCGATGAGACAGTTTACAACCTGAGTGATGTTCCTGTTGATGCCCCGGGTCTTGTAGACTCTTGTCTTCTTATTTTAAACGATTGGTCACACTATCTTACCCTTTCTGATAAGGAGATAGATCTTGAGCGCGGAGTTATAAGTGAAGAATGGAGAACCAGCAAGAATGCGAACCGCCGAATGATTTTTGAGGTTATCCCGGTTGTTTTAAAAGGATCAAAATATGCAGAGAGAGATATCATTGGAAACATTGACGTAATAAAAAACTTTTCATACAACTCCTTAAGAGATTATTATCACAAATGGTATCGCAGCGATCTTCAGGCAATCGCTATCGTCGGCGATATTAATGTGGATGAAGTGGAAGCCAAAATAAAGACGTTATTTTCATCGATTCCTGCTGTTTTCAATCCTGCTCCCAGAAACCCGGTTGAAGTGCCATACCATAAAGAGACAAACTATGTTCTAGCCGAGGATAAAGAGGCCCCTCAAACATCAGTTTCGGTGGTTGTGTTGCATAATGCTGTTACCGCTGAAAACAAAAATCTGAAATATATCCGTGACAGTCATATTATTTCTCTTATGAATTCGATGATTAATACCAGGATAAATGAGCTATTACAGAAAGAAAATCCTCCCTTTGTAAGTGGATATGTAACCTTTGACGGATATTTTGCGCGGGGTTATAATGCATTTTCAATAAATGCCACTGCACGCAAAAACGAAGAAACATTAGCTCTTGAAGCTATATATACTGAAGCAGAAAGAGCCAGAAAATATGGATTCACAAAAGGAGAACTCGACAGAGCCAAGGCTAAAATGATTTCAGATTTTGAAGTCCGTTATAAACAAAAAGATAAAATAGATAATGATACATATGCAGGAGGTATACAGAGTTACTTCCTTACCGGGGAACCACTGACGTCAATGGACTTCGCCTTTGAATTCCTTAAACAGGTGATAGGTGGCATCACCCCTGAGGAAACCTCCGCCAGGTTTAAAGAGGTAATGATTGATGAGAACAGAACGATTGTAGTTCAGGGACTTGAAGGAAGTGATATTAAGCATCTTACAGAACAAGAGGCTTTGGATATTTTAACTAAAGTAAAAAATTCTCAGCTGACACCTTATGAGGATAAAACTTTAGGTGTATCCTTAATAAAAGAAGATCTTAAAGGATCTAAAATAATAAAAACAGTTCCACTTCCACAGTTTGATGCTGTGGAATGGACCCTTGAAAACAATTCTAAGGTGATTTACAAAAGAGCCGATTATGAAAAAGATAATGTTATACTTTCTGCCTTTAGCTTTGGCGGTATCTCCAAATTAGATAATAATCTTGTACTCCCGGCAAACCTTATTTCAGTGATTGTACCAATGTATGGAGCAGGTGATTATGATAACATTACATTACAAAAAATGCTTGCCGGCAAAAAAGCAAGTATAACAGTAGGTCTGAGTGAAACTGCGGAATCAATAAGCGGATCATCAACACCAAAGGATTTTGAAACTATGATGCAGCTGTTATACATGCGGTTTGCCCACCCCAGGTTTGATAACATGGCACACCAGGCCATAATAGGAAGATTTGCCGGAATGCTTGGCAATATGGAGAAGGATCCGAATAAAATAAAGAGCGACAGTATTTCTTTAATCACAACCGGATATAATCCGAGAACACCATTGCTTACAAAAGAAACAATTAATAGAATAACACTTGATGATATTAAGAAAATATATACTGACCGTTTCAACGGGGCTGATGAATTTACATTTTTTATAGTTGGAAATATTAGTAAAGATACTGTAATGCCCATGGTTGAAAAATATATAGGATCTCTGCCCTCAGCCGGACGCAAGGAAACCTGGTCAGATAGAAAAGTTGAACAGCCAAAAGGAAAGATTACCAGGGAGATCAGCTTACCATTGACTATACCCAAATCAACTATTTTCATCTCTTTTGCTGAGGATATGAAGTATAATCCATACAACTATCTTGGACTTGAGGTTATCAAAGGAATTCTTGATCTTGTCTATACTGAAAAAGTAAGGGAAGATAAAGGCGGAACATATGATGTCAGCGTTTCACTTTTAGAAGAGAAAAGACCTAAAGAGATTGGGGAAGGAATGATAACTTTTGACTGTGACCCTGTACGGGCCAATGAACTGAAAGCGATCATATACAATGAACTGGATACTTTGATGATTAAGGGACCGTCGCAGGTAAATCTCGATAAAGCAGTCAGTAACATCCTTAAAACCAGGGAAGAAGATAAAATGCATAACACTTATTGGAGCAGTATTTTAAGTAAATATTACAGCTATGGGATCAACGCCAACGATCCGGTAAACTATGAAAACATCCTTAAATCTTACAAGATCAAGGATATCAAAAAGATAGCAAGCGAGATGTTTAAGAAGGCTGATGTAGTTGACCTGATATTTAAACCCTCAAAATAATTATCGATATCAAGTTTGAGGTTGAGATTGATCCTTTAACCTTAACCTTAATCTGCTACTTTGCGCATTCTTAGCGGTTTTTAAGTTTTTTTAATAATTGTTCAATTGACCATTTTGAATTAATATATTATCTTGCCAGTCATAATAAATAAATTCATTATGAGTTCCACACGAAGAGATTTCATTAAGACAGCCTCTGTTCTGGCTGCGGGCGGCGTTATACCATTTAATTCTATTTCAAATAGCAGACTTGGTATTTCTCCAAGTGATAAGATCAGGGTAGGTCTGATCGGCGCAAATGGTCAGGGTTTCAGCGATCTGACATCGTTTCTTAAGAATCCTGAAATTGAATGTGTGGCAATGTGCGACATCGATCGCAATGTGCTCAATAACCGGACAGATGCTCTGATAAAGCTTGGTTTCCCAAAGCCAAAACTTTATGTTGATTACCGTAAAATGCTTGAAAACAAGGATATTGATCTAGTCATAAATGGCACTCCCGATCACTGGCATTGTCTCATACTGGTTGATGCTCTGGAAGCAGGAAAACATGCTTATATTGAGAAACCAGTCGGCAATTCTATAGCTGAAATCAACATCATGCAGAAAGCCGTTAAAAAACATGGTAAGATTGTGCAGGTGGGTCAGTGGCAGAGAAGCCAGCCACATTTTGTTGATGCTATTAATTATTTGAAATCAGGAAAACTTGGTCGTATCCGCACTTGCAAAGCGTGGTCGTACGTCGATTGGAAAGGTGCAGTTCCAAAACTCCCCGATTCACCGGTTCCCGACGGAGTAGATTATGATATGTGGCTTGGACCGGCTCCAAAGCGCCCATTCAATAAAAACCGTTTCCATTTCACTTTCAGGTGGTATTGGGATTATGCAGGCGGCCTTATGACTGACTGGGGAGTTCATCTTATTGACTATATTTTGTATGGAATGGGAAAGAGTGTTCCTGTATCGGTAATGGCCATCGGCGGGAAGTATGCCTTTCCCGATGATGCTATGGAAACTCCAGATACGATGACAGCAGTTTATGACTTCAAGGATTTTACTATGATCTGGGAACACACCATAGGAATTGGTCTCGGAAACTGGAAAAGACCTCATGGAATGTCATATATCGGAGAGAACGGTACATTGGTCCTCGACCGCAATGGATGGGAGGTAATCCCTGAAAAACAGAGAATTGAGGCCCTTCCTGTTCAGAAAAATGTTGGTGACGGCCTTGATCTTCATGTAAAGAATTTCCTCGAATGTCTCAAAAACAATGCCCCGCAGAATCTTCACGCAGGGATAGATATAGGAAGAGATGTAGCCCTTGTTGCCCAGATGGGAAATATTGCATTCCGCACTGGTGAGAAGGTCAACTGGGATGATACTAAGCAGTCTTTTCAAACAAGTACAGCCAACAAGCTGGTTGTTCCTGAATATCACAATGGTTGGACTTTGCCGAAATATTAATGCTCTTGAATGATATTAAAATTCATAAAATTTATAATTGTCGGCTTTTCAGGTTTGATTGTCGATTTTTCAACAACCATTCTATTAAAAGAAAAACTCAAAGTACACAGATACATCTCAAGTTCAGCTGGATTCACACTAGCTGCCAGTTCAAATTATCTGTTTAACAGGTTTTGGACATTTGAAAGCAATAATCCAAAAATTCTTGTTGAATACAGTACATTCATTTTAATTTCGATGATTGGGCTTATTATTAATAACCTGTTTCTCTACCTGTTTGAAAAGAAGCTAAATTTTTATTTTGCTAAATTCCTGGCAGTCATGGTAACCTCATTATGGAATTTCACAGCTAACTACTACCTCAATTTTACTCATTGATTCTTGCTTCTCTGAAATAGCTATTATATGTGTCATACAAGATTCCGGTCTCTGAACAGATTGCAACCTTATACAACCCGGGGGGTAATTCTCTAATAGAGAACTGACAATCTACTGAAATTGTATCCCCGACATTCATTTGTGTTATGTTATCAGGAAGTTCGAGATTCTTTTTCACCACCATACTTCCATTTTTTATGAAAGCAATCTGAAAAACAACCGGCAATTCTTTATGCCTGAAGTCGATCATAAACGGATATGGATTGAATATCTTTAAATGAATCGTATTAATGCCGGATCTGCTGAATGTATATTGTTTATCTTTTAATATCACACACTCCCGTTGCAGTGACTGAAAATTCTTATAATCTCTTACAAAAATAGAGTCACCGCCAGACAGTATTTGTTTTGTAAGATGTTGTTTATAATAATCCGTAAAAAAGTGTGGAACATATAAAACTTCTTTACCGTGAACCTTTTCTTCAAAATCCCATAGGTCATATTGCGTTTTACGATAATCCTTATTATCGAGGGTGTACGCAAATTTCCCTGTATAAAATGTATAAACAGATGGCCGTTGATAGGAGTTGGTGAAGACAACTGGACGGTCGCCTGCAAGTATACTTATATCTCTGGCCCACTGTTTCTTTTTATGAAACTCATTTTTAAAAAAGGATACTGGCAAAAAATCAACCATACATGCTAACCTGGCAAACAGAAATAATGGAAACATAAAGATTGTGAGCCATTTTACATATCTTCTTATCCACGGTTTATACTCTATGTTGTTAAATAAAATTATAATCATAGGTATACTTATCAATGAGGTCCATTGAGGTTCAACACGATAACGAAAGCTTGAAATAAAAAAGAAAGTAAAAAACCCTGCAACAATATAGTACAGTGCCTTGTCGAACAAATTTTTTGACTTTACTTTAATCATAATCCATACTAAAACAACCAGGATAAACGGATTATGAAAGGAAAACTGACTTGCCAGATAATCAGGAACATGGCTGGGATTAAAACCTGAGATTCTGTCAACAAGATGATACCTGAATGACGGAAATCCGTTTGTATACTGCCAGAAAAGATGAGGGAAAAACAATAATAAAGCAAGAAAAGCCGCCATATAGAATCTGATACTTTTCAGTAATCCCGGATTTGCCAGAATGATAAGAATAATTAAAAGTCCACTGTGATATTTACTGTACATCAGGGCAGTAAATGAAAGGCCTAGAAAAAGTGTATTCAGCCACGACTCATCTTCTAAAAACATTTTATACACCAGAAGAAATATCGCTGAGAATAATATCAACGGGGCATCGGGAGTTGCAATAAAGCCATAGATATTAAAAACAGGCAAAATTGCAGCTAACATAAAGAATAATAAAATGTTCTCCTTTTTCTTCCGTTGCTCTTTATCAATAACCAGCCAGATTGCCAATAAGGCCACCAACTGGCTCAAAACGACTATTATCCTTACTCCCAACTCATTCTGAAAGAAAAAATACCCCATTCTGATCATCAATGCGATCATTGGAGGATGATCAAAATATCCCCATGCCAGGTGTTTGGAGTACATCCAGTAATATGCTTCATCATTATTTAATGAAGTAAGCCGGGCTTGCACCAGATTTAGAATTCCCCAGACAGTAAGGAAGAGTGTGAAAGGATTTAAAAAAATTTCTTTTAATTTAATCTTCATTTTTCTTTCAGAATAAACTCAATTTTCTTCAGCTCTTCCTCACTGAAATTTAGATTATTAAGTGTTTTCAGATTATCATCAAGCTGTTCTACTTTACTTACACCAATAAGTACAGATGTTACCCGGGGATCTTTTAGTAACCACGCTACCGCCATTTGGGCAAGAGATTGATTACGTTTTGCTGCAATTTCATTTAGCCGTTTTGCTTTTGAAATTCTTTGTTCTGTTACATCTTCAATTTTCAAAAATCCATGAGGTTTATAGGCCCGTGAATCAACAGGGATCCCTTTCAGATATTTGTCGGTCAGCAATCCCTGTTCCAGCGGGGAAAACGGGATGCAGCCTATCCCTGTTTCTTCAAGCACATCGAGCAGACCATCTTCAACCCATCTGTTAAACATTGAATACTTCGGTTGATGAATAAGACAATTAACATGCATTTCTTTGAGTATGGCTGCAGCCTTTCTTGTAAGTTCAGCAGGATAACTTGAAATCCCAGCGTACAATGCCTTTCCCTGATGGACCGCCTGAGCCAATGCACCCATTGTCTCTTCAAGAGGAGTTTCCGGGTCGGGACGATGAGAATAGAATATATCTACATAATCCAGGTTCATTCTTTTAAGACTCTGGTCGAGACTTGCAAGAAGATATTTTCTTGAGCCGAAATCGCCATAAGGCCCGGGCCACATCTCCCAGCCTGCTTTTGTTGAAATTATCATTTCATCACGCAGATTGCTGAAATCTTTTTTCAGGATTATTCCAAAATTCTCCTCTGCTGATCCCGGAAACGGACCGTAATTATTTGCCAGGTCGAAATGAGTTATTCCGGCATCAAATGCTCTCCAAAGTATCTTCCTGAAATTTTCGAAAACATCAACAGATCCAAAATTATGCCATAAACCCAGTGAAATTTCAGGCAATCTGATTCCGCTTTTTCCACAGCGCCGGTAATTCATATTATCGTAACGCTCTTTTAAAGGATTATAGGTCATTTTGTTTATTTTATAATGATTAGATTATTGATAATAAATTCACTAAACACATTCCCTTATATGTCGAAAGTTCTTACAGCATTCCTTTTCTATTTCAAAGTTAAACAAATTTCCCCTTGAAGAAGCTTTAACAATAATTTATAAAGAAGGAAATAACTCTCTTTTTCAGAATATTTTTGGTTAGACTGACTGCATTTTTTGAAGGTTTGGAGTGGCTATTTAATAAATATCAGGAATAATATTCCAATAATAATCCTATAATAGCCAAAGTATTTAAAACCATAGTTCTGCACAATTTTTAAAAACACCTTTACCGCAAACCATGCTGTAATAAAAGCAACTAACAGTCCAATACCCAGCAGAAATATTTCGTGTCCCGAAAATTCAATATTTGTCTTCATTAAATCGTATCCGGTCGCAATAAACATAGTTGGAACTGCCAGTAAAAAAGAAAATTCAATTGCCTGTTTTTTATTCAGACCATTAAAAATACCTCCTACAATAGTTGCAGCTGCTCTTGACACTCCAGGGATCATAGAGATACTTTGAAAGAGACCTATGAAAAAGGCATTTTTATATTTCATGTTTTCAATTACATCTGATTTAGCTTCTTGGTCGGCTACCTTCTTATCAATCAGAATCAGAACGATTCCTCCTACTAGAAGAGAGATAGCAACAACCGTTGAATTGAATAAATATGTTTTGATGTAAGGATATGCTAAAAAACCTATAATCCCTGTTGGGATAAAAGCTATACCAAGTTTAAAATATATTGAAATTCCTTTTAAAAATCGTTTAGCATATTGTATTACTATAGCCAAAATTGCTCCAATCTGAATACAAATTTCGAAGGTTTTTACAAAAGCATCTTCCTGAATATGCATGACACTTGACGCTAATATCATATGACCTGTTGATGATATCGGGAGGAATTCAGTCAAACCTTCTATGATTGATAAAACTATTGATTGGATAATGTTCATAACAATAAATTTAATAATAACAGATAGCTTTTAATTTTGTCCGAAAGATATTTATTTTTAGTTTCTCTTTGACGACAAATATATATTCTGTTAATCCATAAAAAAATTCATATTGAATTGTCGGTTCAGCATTTCAAACTGTAGAATTAAATATATAAAACTTCAAAAGCCAATATTGCACCTAATATTTGATGATCTTCTCCGAAATGACATATCCCCTGGTTTTAAATACACATATATATAATCCTCTTTGAACTGGTACACCGTTATCTCCGCATCCATCCCAGGTCAATGATCGATATCCTGGTGATTGTGTTTCATTAAAAAGCATGCGGATTTTATTACCGGTGAATTTCCTCGAACCATAAAATCAATTGCATATCCTTCCGATTCCAGCTTTGAGAAATCCTTATCGGGATTAAAGTCAAATACAATTGCATTATACTGACTAAAGCCGCTCCATGAAAGACAGTAATTATCATTGTTTGGGAAATCAGTTGAGTAGAAGTTTATAAGGCCATCACTATAACTTCCATCATTAATATTGCGATCAATGAAATCAGAGTAAACACTAAAACCGATTGTATCCGGTTTAATCGTAAACGGGGTCTGAAGTGGAACATTTAAACCAAGTGATTGCAAAAGCGGAACATTCAGATCGTGGTCAAATAACTCATCCGATCCTTTTTTGAATAATCCAAAACCGTTTTTATAATCCCAGGACGTCCATGGGATATCATTTTCTTCAAGATATTGTCTTACAACATTATACCAGTAGGTTCTGTCATCATTTATACTATTCTCCATATAAACTCCGAATTCACCACAGAAAATATTTACGTTTCTGCTCTTTCTGAAGCTGATTGCATTGTCGATCAGTTGTTTGACAGAACCAACTGTGCCATCATTTGAATAACTATTCAAACCGCTTTCAATCCATGTACCTTTAAGACTTACCGGACAAGATGGCATTCTCGCAGCATCATATGGAAAAGGAACACCTGAAAGAGTTTCCATTGATGGAGAGACCCATGTAGCGCCCTGATGAGTAAAAATGAATGGGTCATAAAAATGGAATGTGTAGAGAAGGTTGGTATCAGAATAAACAGGAAGATTCTTGAGTTCAGTATAAGTATTGTAATCTGATCCTCCTACTACTATAGTATGCCGGGTATCTTTGACCCTGATAGCATTAATTACCTGGTTTTGTATTATTCCCCATGATGCAGTAGTTATTCCATGCGGCTCATTTAGTATTTCATACAATATAAAATCAGACCTGTCTTTATAATGAGCAGCCATTTGCGACCAGACCTTTGTAAGTATATCACCTATATCAGGACTGGTATCTTCATTTGGATCAAAACTATGATTATCAATTATCAGATAGATGTGAAGTTGTTCGCACCAGGTTACAACCGAATCCTGAAATGATAAATACAATGCATCAAGTATGTATGAAGGACTACCAGAGGTCATGCTGTGCAAATTGACCGGCAGTCTGATCACATCGCATCCCAGGCTTTTAATGTTGATGATGTCCTGTTTTGTAAATCTGGTAAACTGGATTTGCCCCGCAGTATTTGACTGAAACCAACCTGTCAGGTTAACTCCACGTTTAAATGGAGCCTGTGAATCAACAGAAATGGCATAAAAGTTAAATAGAATTATTAAACCACATATTACGTTCTGTCTATTCTTCATGATTTATGATAGAGATTTTCGGCATTTTGCAGGGCGGCTTTATTGCTGTTATGTCTCTATTTTTTTGATATCATACTTTTGGTGATTTGAATTTTACAAAGAGTTATTGTTTTTATTTAAATTCCTTTTCTTTTATTCTACTTGCTTTCTCAAGTAGCTTGTCTATATAGTCTTGTGTAAAGTCATAGTATATTATGGGAACACTTGTCGAATCAGACAATTCAGGAACATCAGATTTTTTAATTGGATTATCTGAGTTGGTCAAACTTTCTGGATAACCAAAATCAAAATATATTATATAATTTCCCTTCTCCCAAAAATATATCTTATCCATTAACCATCTTCCTTTTGGACCCGGAGAATAAACATTTGATATTCTTTTTGACAACCAATTATATTTTTCTCCCTGACCAAGTAAGGTTGGTTTTCCATATTTTTCTTTATATAATTCAAATAATTTTTTAAGTTCATTCAGATCACAATTATATGAAAATCTTTGTTCTCCTACATTTGACCTGTTGCATAGAGTTAATTGAATATTAGTTAACCTTTCATCAATTATATAAATCCCTCTAAGATTAACTTTTGCACAAAGAAAAGGACTTATTCCTGAAAAATCATGGTATAAGTTTTTTTGTTTATTTCCAGGTGCATCTGTAGTTTCAAAATAATATAATTCACTAATGTTAAGCAAAGAATCCATTATACTTTTTACTTTTAAATAGTCCATATCAAGATAAAACCCAAGAAAACCAATTTTCTCGACTTGATGCTTTGAATTGTATGATTTTGTATTACAGGAAGTTA
>PLLX01000116.1 GCA_003141415.1 Bacteroidales bacterium | reverse complement strand
TTAACCCTACTCCTGAAAATCCCCAATTAATCTTATAAGATTTAATGTTGGTTTCGATGAACCGGAATCATTAATCAGGGATCTTTATCAAGCCTTCAGAAGGATCAATTAAGTTTGATAAAATTGAAGCGGACATCAAGAACTGAAGCAAAGTATTCGCCTCTTTCCAGAATGTCATCGTCACCATCTTCGTAATACCAGTTAAATATGAATTTCTTATGCTTTAAAGTGACATAGGTGATCTTTTGTAAAATATGTATAAATACCTTAGCACTTGCACTGTTGAAATATTCGAGATTCATATCCACACAGGTAATCTCAGCCGGAACAGTTATGTATTCGCTAATCCAATCTTCTATAGGTTCAAAAAAATCAGTCACATTCTCATGTATTGACCGGCCCATAATACGAATTATCCCTTCTGGATTTAGAACTATCTCAGGGGTATTTTTCGTCGGCGAAATCCTCAACTCCTCCATCTTATAATATTTGACGTAAAATTACAAAAAAAATTAAGAAAATAATTAATACCTGGCCAGAGGAGTTACATCATGTCCAGAAAACTCTCCTCTAAGGTATTTAAAGTATCCTGTAATACCTATCATTGCAGCATTATCTGTTGTAAACCTGAATTCAGGAATAAACAGGTTCCAATTACTCTTTTCAGCCTCATTTTTCATCTCAGCCCTTAAGCCGGAATTTGCTGAAACGCCGCCTGCAATACCAATCTCCCTGATGCCAGTTTGCAGAGAGGCTTTTGCGATTTTCCCGACAAGAATACTAACAATTGTATGCTGAAGAGATGCACATAAATCTGCTTTGTTGTGTTCTATGAAATCCGGGTCCTCTTTTAGCCTGTCACGAAGGAAATAGAGAAAGCTTGTCTTTAATCCGCTAAAACTGAAATCAAGACCTTTAACATGGGGTTTTGAAAACCTGAAAGCATTCATATTTCCTTCACTGGCCAATTTATCGATAAGAGGGCCTGCAGGATAAGAGAAACCCATTATTTTTCCGCATTTATCAAAAGCTTCGCCTGCAGCATCATCAATAGTGTTTCCGATAACCTCCATATCAAGCTGGTTTTTCATAATAATTATCCGGGTATGGCCCCCTGACACAAGCAAACAGAGGAAAGGGAAAGAGGGTAAACGATTATCCTTGTCTTTCTCAAGAATAAAGTGAGCAAGAACATGTGCCTGAAGATGGTTTACTTCTATCAGAGGAATGTTTTGAGCAATAGCAAATCCTTTTGCAAATGATGTTCCTACCAGGAGAGAACCAAGTAGTCCGGGTCCACGCGTAAATGCAACTGCATCAATATTTTCAGCATTTACTCCGGCTTTTAACAATGCCTGGTGGGTTACGGGTACGATGTTAGCCTGATGAGCCCTGGATGCTAGTTCCGGGACAACACCACCATACAACATATGAATATCCTGGTTGGCAATGAGATTCGAAAGGACGTAACCATCCCTGATGATTGCAACTGAGGTATCATCACATGACGATTCTATAGCTAAGATTGTAACTGCCATCAATATTGTTTTTCGATATATCTTCAGGTTATTTTGGTCCTCAAATTATTAAACTGTTCAAACTGCAAATTTCCAAAAAATATTGTTCCTAAAAACGGATTCAAAAAAAATCGGAAAATTATTCGATATTTACAATTCAAAATTCATTTATTTATATAAATATTCCAATGCCCTGCACCTTTACATTTTAGTTCTAACCACCTACCTACAAATATTTTGGTGCTATACATCTTTGAAATCCATTACGAACATTTCCTGTTTAAAATATTCCGCTTTCCCCCCTGTTGAAATCCATAATAAACAAATTATTGGAAATAATTCAGTGCCCGTCAACTATCAGACATTTTCCAAGCGGCAGAGCCGCGTAATATTTGTAGAACTGATTTTGAGTAAAAAAACAAAAGGTGCACAGCACCATGATATCCGATAGAACATAAAATCGCTGACAAGTGTTTATTTATTCAGAATAATTTTTTTGGGAAAATATCCATTCTTACTTTCGTCGTTATTAATTTCAATAATTTCAATTTTATTCTTGTCATATCCTTTTATGTGACAATAGTGATAAATACGTTCATAAGCCAATGATTTCTGAACTGACGGAACGGATAAAATATGAAGAATTTCCGTTTTATAAAATACAGTGAAAGAGACCCATCCAAACCATGTTTTTACTTTTGTCTCGTAAAAAGAAGCATCACCTTTATTGTAAATTATTATTTCGAATCTTTGTTTCTTCATAGCCCGTTTCTGAGTAACTTTATCCTGAGAAATCTTAGGATTAAAGTGGCATATTCTGAACTTATTAAAAGGCATTCGTGTTATATTAAAGTAATTAAACAGTATTGTCAACCTGTTCATACCAAATACCGAAAATATATTAATGAAATACAAAAATAAGAATTGAACTTGTAACTTTGGTTATAAAAACGAACTAAAAACGTACCAAATGAAAGATGAAAATAAGTTGGTCAGGATTTATACGGGGACTGAAATATCAGTAATTTCACTCAAAACTAAATTGGAAGAGTCTGGAATATCTCCGTTAATCAAAAATGACTACAAGTCAGGAATGGCTGCCGGAATCTTAGTTGGGACTCCTTCTACGATAGATCTCTATATTCAACAATCTGACTTTAAAAATGCGGAACCTGTAATAAAAGAATTTATCCGGCGGGAAAAAAGCAATTGACAGTGTTAATAGATACTGACAATTAATCTGAGTTTCACTATCTTTGAGGCTTGTTATTTTGATCTTACATGAAATTGATATTTTAAGACTTTTTGCATTATTATGCTCAAAAAAATTAGAAGATCATTTAAGTATTTTATTATAGTTTTCGGAGTCATAATAATGCTTCCCGGTGTCCTTTATCTTTTATTGAAGACTTCTGAGGTTCAGACTTTCATGGTAAAACAGATAACAAAACACTTTTCCAACCAGTTCAAATCAACCATTTCTGTCGGTACTATTGAATATAAATTCTTTAATAAATTGGATGTCAACAACATACTCATTTTGGACAAGAATAATGATACTCTATTGTATTCTAAGGAAATTACTTTAAGTATCAGGAGAATGAATTTTAAAAAAAATATATTCAGGCTGGGCAAAGTAAGTTTGATTAAACCTGTTATTGCACTTGAAACTGACTCCACCGGGGAAATGAACCTTACCTGGTACCTTAACCTGATTAAAAATCCGGCTGACACCACAAAAAAAACAGGCAGCAGAATCCTGGTTGATCAGATTGTTATCAATGATGCCAGGTTTTCCCTTATTAATCATACTGCTCTTAAAGGTAAAACCAGGATAGACTTAAATAACCTGAACCTGTCCGGAATTAACGGGACAATTGAGGAGCTGAAGAATCTAAATGATACCATTTCTTTTAACATCTACAATCTGGAATTTAAAGAATCATGTGGTTTCATTGTGAAAAAGATGAGTAGCTCTGTAATCATTGCCAGACAAAACATCCTCCTAAATTCAGCATTTATCAACTGTGACAGCAGTATATTTAATATTCCCAGGTTTGGTCTGATTGCCGATTCAGTCAGCTCATTTAAAAATTTTACGGAAAAGGTAAAACTTGATATTCTGCTGGATAAATCACTGATAAATACTTCCGACCTGCAATATTTCATGCCTTTTGCTGATAGTTTAAATGAAACAATATGGTTATCAGGAAAGGTATTTGGTACCATTTCGGAACTACGGGGCCGTAATATCAAACTTTCATACAGGAACTTTACATCACTTGATTGTGACTTTGATTTTTCGGGACTCCCAAAAATAGAAAATGCCTACTTATACATCGGAGTTAACAGACTTAAGACAAATGCAATGGATTTCGAACATATCAATATACCCGGGAAAGGTTTTTTAATAATCCCCGAAGCTATAAAAAAGCTTGGAAACATCTCATTCAATGGAAGCTTTACCGGGTTTACAACAGATTTCGTAACATATGGAGAAATAAGAACCAGCATAGGAAATGTCAGGACTGATGTATCACTCAGACCCGAAGAAGCCGGGAAGTATAAAATAAAAGGTCTCCTGACCGGAAGTAATATTAATATCGGAGAACTCACCGGGAAACCTGAGTTTTTAGGGAACCTTAGCATGCAAACAAATATTGATGGATATGCCTATTCTTTAAAAAAATTCGCTGGTAATCTCACAGGCAAAATTGACAGTATTGAGATAAACAAGTATATATACCGTAACATAACTTTAAATGGCTCTTTTACAGAAAAGACCTGGGATGGAAGTATAAATATTGTCGATAAGAATATCAAACTTGACCTTCTGGGATTACTAAATTTTAATAATAAGCTGCCAGAATTTAATTTTACGTTGAACATCGCTGATGCTAATCTCTACAAGTTGAATTTTGATAAACTTGACACTACTTCCAAAGTTACCATACTCCTGACATCCAATTTTAAAGGAAATAGTATAGATAATCTTGATGGTGAAATAAAAGTTCTGAATTCCAGTTTCAGAAAAAACAACAATAACCTTGATCTTTATGATCTTTCCATAAGGACCTACAAAGAAGGCAAGGAACCAGTTTTAAGTCTGAGAACAGATTTTGTTGATGCAGATATAAAAGGTAATTATAATTTTGCCGCTCTTGGAGGTCTGGTTAAAGCTACTCTTGTAACCCTTATGCCTTCCCAGTTTCATGTCAGTGGCAGACAGAATGACCTCAAGAAAAATAAATTCACTTTCGAAATTAATTTTAAAAATACCGATAAAATCAATAATTTTTTCAAAACAGGAATTGTAATTGCAGATAAAAGTTACATAAAGGGGGCCATTTTTGCCGATAGCATGATAAACATTGGCGGTAAGGCAAATTTACTTACAATTAAAAATAATGTTTTCAAAAATTTTTCATTTGATGCAAACGTCTCAGGATCTGAATTAAAGATGGATATCAATAGTACATCTTTTAACCTGCTTGGACAATCCGAATTAAAAGATTTCTCAGTCGGGTTTAAAACAATACCGGATAATTTCATTTTTACAGTTAATTGGGATAATAAAGACTCAATCCTGAATGAGGGCAATTTTATTGCTCATGGAACTGTAGAAAAAAATATCATCGGGAGACGCAATGCAATTCTGAAGGTTGATATTGATTCCTCCCAAATTTATTTGGAAAATAATCTCTGGAAATTAAGCAGTTCATCGATATTGATTGATTCCAATGCAATAAATATTAATAAGCTCTATATCACAAGCAAGGAACGTTCCTATCTAGTTGATGGTTCTGTTTCAGAAAATCCCGCAGATACATTACATCTCGAGTTTAAAGGAATTGATATTGCGCCTCTGAATTATTGGGTAAACAGGAAACGAAACAACGATCCTGGTATGGTTCCTCTCGATTTTAAGGGTCGTCTTAACGGAAAAATCCTTTTATCAAATGTTTATAAAAGTTTATTACTGGCTGGAAATATTGTAGTTGACAATTTCTCTATGCTTGGCAGTGAGTTTGGAAATATTTTTATTAACTCGACTTTGGACAATGCTAAAAAAATAGTCAACTTAAAAGCCAGTAATAATCTCAATTCTGTAAAGACATTTGATGTTTCAGGAATCTATGATCCTGCAACTAAAAAAATAAATCTTACAGCCAGAGCCACTAAATTGCCTATTGGATTTCTTAATCCCTTGCTTAAAGTATTCGCTTCGGAAATAAGCGGTTTTGCCTCGGGCAAATTAAATTTATCAGGAGAAACCGACAATCTGTTTCTTACAGGAGCAGCGATGGCTGAGAATGCGTCAATGAAGATTAATTATCTGCAAACAAAATACACAATTAATGATACCATCAGATTCGATAAGGAAGGAATTAAATTCAATAATGTCAGAGTTACAGACGTAAAAGGAAACACAGCAACACTCTCGGGTTCAGTTAATCATAAAGATTTTCATGACTATTCTGCTGATCTTAGAATTAATATAAAATCAAGCGGTTTCCAGGTTTTAAATACATTGCCAAAAGACAACCAGATGTTCTATGGTACTGCATATGCATCGGGAGTTGCTAAAATAAAAAGTGATCAGAATTCACTTTCAATTGATGTATCAGCAAAGACAGGAAAAAACTCAAAACTTTCAATACCTATAAGTAAAGGTCTTTCAGTATCTGAGTATTCCTTCATCACTTTTGAAGATTCAAGTAAGAATAAAAAGGTGGAGCAGGCCGCTGACTCTCAATATTTTGCTGCGCCTGTAAAGCAGATGGCGATAGACCTAAATATGAATCTTGAAATCACACCGGATGCTGAGATACAGATTATATTCGATTCAAAGGCAGGTGATGTTATGAAAGGTCACGGATCAAGCCCCAATCTCAATGTAAATCTTAATAAGAAAGGCGATTTTTCAATATATGGTGATTATATTATTGAAGACGGAGTGTATAATTTTACCCTTGGCCCTATTTTAAACAAACCTTTTAGTGTGGAAGATGGAGGGAAGATTATGTTCAACGGGAACCTCAGGGATGCAGAAATTGAGTTGAAGGCTAGCTATAAGAATTTAAAAGCTTCGCTCTACCCCACTATAACCCAGGATGAGCACTATAATGATAGAATAAGTGTGGAACCACAGTTAAGTTTATCTGGCAAACTTTTTAATCCTGTTGTCGGATTTGATATTTATCTTCCGGATGCTGATGAAACGACCAGAACACTCCTTCAAAATGTAATTTCAACACAGGAAGAATTGACCCGGCAGGTAACTGCTCTCCTGATGATGAACAATTTTATTTCGACAGGAGCTTCTTCTGTCTCTACAACCACAACTGCTACAACTGCCGTGGCCGCGACATCTTTAGAAATGATCTCAAACCGGGTCAGCAACATGTTATCACAGTTATCCAAAAATGTTGATATCGGATTAAATATAAGGCCCGGATCCAATGCAATAACCCCGCAGGAGGCCGAACTTGCCCTATCTACCCAGCTTCTCAACAATAAAGTGGTGCTTAATGGCAATTTTGACGTACGGGGCGGGACTACAGGCCCTACAACAAGTAGCACGGATCAGTTGACCGGCGATTTTGATGCGGAAGTAAAGCTTACTGAAAAACTTCGCTTAAAAGTCTTTAACCGGTATAATGATACCTACTTAGGATCAGGAACAGGACTGAGCCCATATACTCAGGGTGTCGGAATCTTATTTAAACAGGATTTTAACAGGTTTTCCGATTTATTCAGGAAAAAAGTAAAAGCCGAAATGAAGAAAGTGGATGAGACAAAAATAAAAAATAAATAGTCAGGAATAAGTTCACTCTTATCCGGTACCTTAGTTAATAAATTTTTTATCATTGTTATTAACCTAACATAATAGAACTGGATATCATTTCGTTTATTCATACCTTAGCCCGATAAAGAACATGTGAAAACCAGGGAATTCTGAAATTGTTTTAATTTTTTAACTATCAAATAATTATAAACAAATAATTGCAACCTAAATTAAATACGGAACTTAAGAATTCTTCATCAGGAAGGAAGAAGGGGTTACTTGGTACCATATTAGTACATTTAATGTTATTTGGAGTTCTTATCCTGGTGGGTTTTTCAACCCCTCCGGCTCCGGAAACAGAAGAGGGTATACTTGTTAATTTCGGTACAGGTGAGACGGGTATGGGTATGATTGAACCTTCGCCACCGGCAGGTAAGAAAGAGACTTCCCCTCCTGTAATTAAGGAAGTGAAATCTCCTCCGCCATCTGCTAAAGCCAGTGTGAAAACAAAAGAAGAACCTCTTCTTACACAAAATACAGAGGAAGCTCCTGCTGTTAAGAAAGCCGACCCCGAAGCAGCAAAGAAAAAACTTGAGAAGATTGAAGCTGACAAAAAGATAAAAGAACAGCTTGAAGTTGAAAGGAACCTGAAAAGACAGGAAGAAGCTGAAAAAAAGAGAATTGCAGCTGAACAACAACGTGAGTCAGATATAATGAACCGGACAAAAAATGCGCTGGCTAATTCAAAGAATACAGGAACAAGCTCCACTAGTGAGGGCATTGCCGGAGGAGCAGGGAACCAGGGTGACCCTAACGGATCAGTTAATTCAAAAGTCAGGGGTGTTGGTAGCGGCCTTGGGGATAAGGGTTCCGGACTTGGTGCTAAGGGTATATCCTATGATCTTCAGGGTCGTGGATTTCAGGCACTTCCTCCTCCTAAATACGATTACCAGGGCGAAGGAAGAGTAGTAGTTGAGGTAAGCGTCGACAGATCAGGTAAAGTTGTTCAGGCAACCCCTGGTACAAAGGGCTCAACAACACTAGATGAGTATTTGCTGAAGGTTGCTAAAGAAGCCGCTCTTGGGGCACGTTTCGAAGTCAAACAAGATGCACCTGCTATTCAGAAGGGTACAATAACATATAATTTTATTCTGAAATAAAACACTGGAGAGATGTGTCGCGATACATCTTCCGAAATATCAGTATTATTTTCTCTCAAATAACTCATCAATTGCTATGTTAAGGTTATCAAGAAGATTATTATCCTTAATAATATAATCATCAATTCCTTTACGTGCAAGTTCAAGAACAATCTCCCCTTTTTCCTGATTTGATAACATTATTACAGGTGTTTCAGGTCTGAACTCTTTTATCTTATCGAAGATTTCCATCCCATTCATTACTTTCCGTTCATGATCAATAAAATAGTAGTCGAGTATTATTAGATCAGGATTTTTATTTAATGAACTAAGGCAATCTTCACCAAATCCGAAGGCCTCAAGCCGGTAACCTTTCGAAGTAAATCGTTTAACAACCAACATGTTAATAAATGGATCGTCATCAACAATGAATATAAGTTTCTGCTTATTCATCAATAAAATGATTTATGATTGACAGGTATAAAGTTAGAATAAAAATCATATAATCCCCGGGTACACTAAATTGTTAATAACTTCACAAAGTTATTAACAAAGAATAAAAATGATGATTTGAATTATTACAAGATTATATTACATTCGGCCTCAATAATATTAAAAAAATCGTATCTGTCTTTTTAATTGAGGTATCTGACTAAAATATTAACCTGAATACTAAACACTTATCCTTTTCCTTAACCTAAATCTAAACCACTTTATTTGGAATTAATATGAAACTCTTTCATTTTTTTGTACCGGCATTCGTGATGATCACTTTTTCCGCAAGTACCTATGCACAGGTCAATAGTACAGCAACAGCTTCAGTTACAATAGTTACTCCGATAACTTTGGCCAAAACGGTGGATATGAATTTTGGAAATGTTGCTGTCAGTGCTGTTGCCGGAACAGTTGTTATAACCCCCGCACCAAAATAGCAGAAAACATCACTGAAAATCCTGTAACAACAATTAGTCCGGAAATGTTGAAAGAGTTAGGAGCCTTCGGCCTGAAGTCTGATGCACTTGCACTCAAGGACCGTATATCGGCCGGCATTAATAAGAAGGTAATAATCGTTTTTGAGGGAGGATATTATCAAATTCGTCTTATAGAAATTCCGATTATCGATCAGACCGTTCTGGAAGAGATTAAGAAGCTCGAGTCTTCAATTGATAAGCTTGGATTAAAAGATAAATGGATATCACCACCCAAAACACAGTATAAGAAAGAACCTCCTGTTGTGCGACCGGAATCAACGCTCAAACCAATTGAATGGAAAAGAACGGTTCATGACCTATTCAAACCGGAAACGACTCGCAGGCTGGCTGAGCGGGACCAGGTTACCCCCGTATTACTCTTATAGAGACAAAATAATAGCAGAATCACATTGAAAAGAGAGGGAAAGATTTCATCATTTTAACCACTTTCTCTCCTACCCTTGCAATAACTGCTTCATTTTCAATATTTGAAATAACCTCATCAATCAGATCAACAATAATCCCCATATGTTCTTCATTTAGGCCCCGGGTAGTTACCGCCGGAGTTCCGACTCTTAACCCGGAAGTCAGAAAGGGAGAACGACTATCAAAGGGTACCATATTTTTATTGACAGTAATATGGGAGCGTACAAGTGTGTTTTCAACCTTTTTACCGGTTATCTCAGGAAATTTGGTCCGGAGATCAATTAACATCAGATGATTATCAGTGCCATCGGAGATGACTTTATAACCCTTATCCATAAAAGCCTTTGCCATAACAGAGGCATTCTTTTTGACTCTTGATTGGTATTCATTGAATCTTGGAGATAATGCTTCGCCGAAAGAGACTGCTTTTGAGGCAATTATATGTTCCAGGGGACCTCCTTGTATACCAGGGAAAACAGCCGAGTTCAAAAGAGAAGACATCATTCTTATTTCACCTTTTGATGTAGTTATGCCCCATGGGTTTACAAAATCCTCACCCATCAGGATAATCCCTCCTCTTGGTCCTCTGAGTGTTTTATGAGTCGTTGAAGTAACAATATGAGCATATTTAAGCGGGTTCATGAGAAGTCCGGCGGCTATTAACCCTGCCGGATGTGCCATATCAACCATAAGAATAGCACCGATCATATCTGCAATTTTTCTCATTCTTTCGTAATCCCATTCACGGGAATACGCCGATGCCCCTCCAATTATCATTTTTGGCTTTTCTTTCAGCGCAACCTTCTCCATCATATCATAATCGACCAATCCGTCTTCCTCTTTAACACTGTAGGCAACAGGTCTGTAAAAGAGACCCGATGAATTGACAGGAGATCCATGTGAAAGATGTCCTCCATGTGCAAGATTTAATCCCATGAATGTATCACCCGGTTTAAGTACAGTCATAAACGCTGCCATATTTGCCTGCGCACCGGAATGAGGCTGAACATTTGCATATTCAGCATTAAAAAGTTGTTTCAACCTGTCAATAGCTATTTGTTCAGTCTGGTCAACAATCTCGCAACCACCATAATAACGGTTCCCAGGATACCCTTCAGCATACTTATTTGTCATAACTGATCCCATTGCTTCAAGGACTTGCGGACTAACAAAATTTTCGGAGGCAATTAATTCTATTCCGTTTATCTGGCGCTGACGCTCCTTTTCAATAAGATCAAAAATCAAAGAATCTCTTTTCATATTATATAATTTTAAGACATTTATTCTTCTGAAAATTCAACAAGCAATTCACGGTAAGTTGAATATATCCTTGATTTTGAGATAAATCCAACATAATATCCGTCATCGAGTACCGGAAGGTTCCATGCACCGGTTTTTCTGAATGCTTCCATAACGGTTTCAATATTTTCCTTTTTATCAATGTATGAAGGAGGAATGGTCATCAGATCCTTCACAAAAGTAGTCGCATATAATTCCTGCTGAAACATAATCTCTCTCACATCATCAAGAGATACCACACCTTCTAATATATTGTATTCATCAACTACAGGAAAAAGGTTTCTTTTTGATCTGGCTATTATTTTAACAAGTACCCCCAGAGTGTCTGATGGTTTAACTTTCAGCAAATCAGTTTCAATTTCTCTCTTCCAGTTCATCCTGGTTAATACTGCTTTATCTTTATCGTGAGTAATAAGATCTCCTGTATTAGCCAGCTGAACATGATATATTGAATGTTTTTCAAAACTTCTGATTGTAATGTAGGCGGCTGTAGAGGTGATTATAAGTGGGATAAGAAGATTATAGCCACCTGTGATCTCTGCGATCAGGAAAATTGCAGTGAGCGGAGCATGCATTACACCAGCCATCATACCAGCCATGCCAACAAGAACGAACCTGTTGTCAGGCAAGTCAATATTTACAAATTTCTTTAAAACGATCGCAACAAGGTACCCGTTAATACCTCCGATAAATAAAGTTGGGGCAAATATCCCTCCTACTCCTCCTGCTCCGTTTGTTGAGCTGCTTGCAATTACCTTAAGCAACACAAGCCCCGACATGAAAAGAATGATAACCAAAAAGCTGTTTGAGTAATGACTGAAAATACTGTTATGAATAATTAAATCAGAATTTCCCTGTAGTAGTAACATTATGGTATCATACCCTTCACCATAGAAAGGAGGAAAAAGATAAATCAAACCTCCCAGCACAATCCCACCCAGAAAAAGTCTTAAATAAGAATTCTTTATTTCATTATACCTTTCTTCCAGAAACAATGTCATTTTCGAAAAATAGAGAGAAACTAATCCGGAAATAACTCCAAGCAGTAAATACCATGGGATATTTGAAATATTAAAAGCTCCTACAACATTAAAGGAAAGAAGCACTTTATCTCCCATCAGAAAATATGCAACTGTTGCAGCTGTTACGGAAGAGATTAAAAGCGGAACAATAGATGATGTTGTCAGATCGAGCATAAGTATCTCGAGAGTAAAGACAATACCTGCGATGGGCGCCTTAAAAATACCCGAAACAGCTCCTGCAGCACCGCAACCGATAAGCAGAGTAACGTTTTTATAGTTCAGTTTAAAAAACCTTCCGATTGCAGAACCAATTGAAGATCCTGTTAATACTATCGGGGCTTCAGCTCCAACCGAACCCCCAAAACCGATCGTAAGAGTGCTTGCAATTATTGACGTCCATGTATTATGCGTCTTCAGGTGGCTCTTCTTTCGGGAAATTGAAAAAAGTATCCTGCTGATGCCGTGTCCTATGTTATCCTTAACTATATACCTGACAAACAAAAAAGTCATTAACATACCGATTAGAGGATAAACGAGATAAAGATAGCTTCCCGATTCCGCTGTAATCCCCTCAGTAAGAATTTTGTGTGTAAAATGGATTGAATATTTAAGTAAGGCAGCAGCAACAGCACTTAATAATCCAACAACGAGGCTCAGGAAGTAGACTAATTTAACCTGACCAATCTCAAATAGGTTTTTATGAAATATTCTCCTGAAAAAACGATTTCTGAACATAATTATGCAAATATAAAAACAATACGAAACCTTCACTTATTTTTAATTAAGTTTGTCACCGGGTATTATTCCGGTAAGTGCTTATCCATTTCTTATATTAGAAGTTATTTGGCATGATAAACTATAAAAGATTTACACTTGAGAATGGATTAAGGGTTCTTATACACGAAGATAAATCTACTCCCCTTATTGCAATGAACATCCTTTATGATGTTGGATCAAGGGATGAGGATCCGGGAATGACCGGGTTGGCTCATCTTTTTGAACATCTTATGTTTGGAGGTTCACTGAATGTTCCTGATTATGATACACCTCTTCAACTTGTTGGCGGTGAAAATAATGCATTCACCAATAATGATATCACCAATTATTATCTTACAATTCCATCGGTAAATATTGAAACAGGTTTCTGGCTGGAATCCGACCGAATGCTCGAACTTGATTTTTCCCAGAAGAACCTTGATACACAGAGAAATGTTGTCATTGAAGAATTCAAACAACGTTATCTTAATCAGCCGTATGGAGATGCCATATTAAAACTGAGGCCATTGGCATACAAAGTACATCCCTACAGATGGCCAACAATAGGAATGGATATGGATCATATTAAAAATACTGACATTGAACATGTCAGGAGTTTTTTCTTCTCACACTATGCTCCAAATAATGCAATACTTGCCCTGACAGGCAACATTGGATATGATCTGGCATTAAAACTTTCTCAGAAATGGTTCGGCCCTATTGAAGAGAGAGCAATACAATCGAGAAAACTGCCTGCAGAACCAGAACAAACACAGGAAAGAGTCCTTACAATTGAACAAGATGTTCCTTCAACGGCATTATATAAAGTCTGGCATATCGGCCCAAGGAAAAGTAAAGATTTTTATACCCTCGACCTTATTACCGATCTTCTGGCCGGAGGAGAGTCAGGCCGGTTACATACAAAGCTCGTCAGGGATAAGAAACTGTTCAGTGAAATAAATGCTTATCTGACTGCAGATATAGACCCGGGCCTCATAATTTTTCAAGGTAAATTAATGAAAGGAGTTGATATTCAGCACGCTAATGATTCAGTGAATGAGGTAATTAAGGGCTTGCAGAACGAAAGTGAAATTAAGGATGAGATGGAAAAAGTGAAGAACAAGTTTGAATCTTCAACTGTCTTTTCCAATACAAGTATTCTTAATAAAGCTGCAAATCTTTCATTTTTTGAACTATTGGGAAACCCCGGATTAATAAATAATGAAGTTGAGGCATATAGAAATGTCAGTTATGAGATGGTAATTGAAGCTTTAAGAAAATATTTTATCCCTTCTAATTGCAGTACCATTAATTATATATCAACCCGAAAGGAGAAATGATGAATAACCTGCAAAGAATACAACCACCGGTATACCCGGTTGAACAGGTAGTTATTCCTGAAGCAAAGTCATTCAGACTGAATAATTCGGTACCTGTTTATATGATCGAATCTGGCACAGAGGATATTATGCGTCTTGAATTTACTTTCAGAGCAGGCCAGGTTAAAGAATATTTACCTCTTCTGGCTTCGACTTGCAATATGATGCTTTCAGAGGGATCGCAGAATTACAGTTCTGAAGAACTAAATAAATCGCTAGATTTTTATGGAGTTTTCTTAAACCAATCGGCTGAAAAAGATAGTGCCGGTATCGTTCTCTTTTTCCTGAACAAACATATTGAAAAAGTTCTGGAACTAAGTCGTGAGATTTTGTTTCGTCCTGTTTTCCCTGAACCGGAACTAAATTCACTGATGAAAAAACGACTTCGCTGGTATATGGTAAACAGGGAAAAAGTACAAAACCTTGCAATAGATCAGTTTTTTGAATCTCTTTTTGGAAAAAATCACCCATATGGCTATCAGATACTTGAAAAGGATTTTGAAAATATAACTCCTTCACTTCTGACAGATTTCCATTCTAAGTATTATACACCCGAAAATATGGCAGTCATAATATCGGGTAAAATACACAACAAAACTGCTGAATTTCTTAATTCATATCTTGGTAATATCGGTTCAAAAGAAATTAATAATGAAGCTTCGGTTAATTTCATCAAAGGAGATAAATTAAAAAAAGTCCATATTAATAAAACTGGAACAGTTCAGACCGCAATCAGAATAGGTTCGGCAACAATCAATAAACAGCATCCTGATTATTTGGGTTTGAAGGTTCTTAATTCAATCCTGGGAGGATATTTTGGATCTCGCCTAATGAAAAACATACGTGAAGAAAAGGGGTACACTTATGGGATAAGCTCATCAATCTCCTCACTTGATCTTGCAGGTTACAAAGTAATTTCGACAGAGGTCGGCCGGCAAAACTGCCAAAAAACGATCGATGAGATTTACAGGGAAATAATGCTTCTTCAGAATGTCCCGGTAAAGGAAGAAGAGATGGCTGTTATACGCAACTATATGTCTGGGGAGATGCTGAGAATGTTCGATGGACCATTTGCCCTTGCTGAAAGTTTCAAATCAACATGGGAATTTGGACTGGACAATAATTATTATTACAGGTTAGCTGAAAAAATAAGAACAATTGAACCTGACGAAATAATTGAACTTACAAAGACGTATTACAATATTGATGATCTTTATGAAATAACAGTCGGCTCTGAATGAAAAACCGGTATTTCTATATAATCATTACTTTGTTTACTTTATTGTCTGCCAGAGCATTCCCGCAAATTGACTGCATTACGGATCCTCCTTTACCACCTGTACTTACATCAGTATCGGTACAGCCAGAAACAGGTAATACTATACTGACGTGGTCCTTGAGCCCTTCTCCCAACATTGCCGCTTATATTCTGTATTCTTATAAAAACGGAGATGGTATGCCAATCGATACCGTGCGGGATCCTGCGGCAACAACTTATACCCTCTCAAATACTGCTTCAAAATATTTTAGTGTCGCGTATGTCGTTACTGCAATGCGACTGCCCAGATGCACAAGCATTTTTTCTAATATTCTTAATTCAATTTTTGAAGATGTTTCAATTGACACCTGTATGAAAAAGATTGTGGTATCTTGGAATAGCTATCCGTCCTTTCCGGAAAATGTCACCGGATATTCGGTTTTATTGTCTGTTAATGGTGGTAACTATACTGAGTCAGGAAATGTAAGTGCAGGAGAGACCAGCTTTACTCTGAATGATTATACAATTGATGCGGAATACTGTTTTGTGGTTCGTGCAAATCTTGAAAATGGAGCGTTTTCAACTTCAAATAAAACGTGTATTTCCACAAAGATGCAGCGTCCTCCCCAGTGGATTAATGCCGACCAGGCAACTTTGAATTCCGAAGGTGAAGTGGAACTCTCCTTTACAATAGATCCGTTATCGGAGTTGATCCATTTCAGTCTGGAACGGAAAACCGGAGCAACAGACACTTTTCAGGAGATAGCACGACTTGTTTCAGTTAACGGATCAGTCCATTATACTGATATTCAGGCAGAAACAAATATTATTAATTATTACAGGCTTTCAGCTGTTAACAGTTGCAGTCTTCCGGTGATGGCATCAAATATTTCTTCTAACATAGTGCTGTCACTCAATCGGTCAGGAGATAATCTTATTCTTTCATGGAACCCTTATAAAAACTGGCTGGGAATCATATCATCATACAAGCTATTTGTCAATACAGGAAAAGGCTTTGAAGAACTAGCGGTCATTCCGGCTTCTGATACAACTTTCATCCAGGGATATCAGCAAATCATGTACGAAGTTTCAGGGACTGAAGTTTGCTTCTACTTAAGTGCTTCCGAAACATCCAATCCTTATAATGTAACAGGGGAAAGCATATCATCAAAAATTTGCACTTCTCCCACAGAAATCATTACAGTTCCTAATGTTTTCACTCCTAATAATGATCGGGAAAATGATCTTTTCAGACCGGTCTTGTCATTTACACCTCTTGAATACCATCTTATTATCAGCGACAGACAGGGCAAAGTCTTATTTGAAACACGAGATTACCTGGCAGCATGGGACGGCTCACAAGGTGGAAATCCTCAGCCACAGGGAGTCTGTTTATGGTTTTTAAAATTAACTACCCCGTCGGGAAAGATAATATCGAGGACCGGAACGATTACGATTATAAATAATAAATAACTATTTGCCTAATCCTGACTGCATACTTCTTCCAGAAGAGAAGGGAGTATCCGAATGATAAACAATTGATTAAGTCCCTCCCTCGAGGGGGATGGATTTATGGCGAGGCATATAGAACAAGCATTAATTCACTTAGTATTGCAAATTTGATCAGTAAACCTGGTTTTTAGCTAGCAACTTTAAGCCGGAAAAGCTATATTTGTATCTTAGACAAGAACTTGCTGCGTAGTTATTTTATGGGGAACAAAGATATTTTTGATGAAGAAGACAGAAAACGTATTCAGACCGAATATGATAGTCTGGTAAATAATCTTCTCAGGTGCAGTAAACCCGGGGACAGAGAGCTTATTGACAAAGCGTTCAAAATAGCAAATGAAGCTCACTGGAATATGCGAAGGAAATCTGGTGAGCCTTATATCATTCACCCGATATCAGTTGCAAAAATAGTAAATCGGGAAATAGGGTTGGGTGCCAAGTCAATTGCTGTGGCTCTTCTTCATGATGTTGTGGAAGATACTGAATATTCCCTGGAAGATGTTGAAAAGAGATTTCGGGCCTAAAATAGCATCTCTTATTGATGGGTTAACAAAGATATCAGGCACTTACAATAAGGAAAATTCTTCTTCACTTCAGGCTGAGAACTTCAGGAAGATGCTTCTTACTCTTTCTGACGATCTTAGGGTAATTCTCATAAAAATTGCTGACCGTCTTGCATAATATGAGAACACTCGATTCAATGCCTGAAAATAAAAAGATGAAGGTGGCAGGAGAAACAATTTTTCTTTATGCTCCTCTCGCTCACAGACTTGGATTATATGCCATTAAAAGTGAACTGGAAGACCTGAGTTTCAAATTCCGGCAGCCTCTAATTTATGAGGATATTACATCAAAGCTGAAGCACAGCGAAAAAAAGAATCTTGCTCTCATAAATAAGTTTTCATTGCCTATCATTCAAAAACTTTCAGAGGCCGGGTTACAGTTTGATATCAATGGAAGGCCGAAATCTATCTTTTCGATCTGGAAAAAGATGCAGGCCAAAAATGTCCCATTTGAAGAGATTTATGATGTTCTCGCTATCAGGATTGTCTTTGAACCGGTAGCCGGCATTCCTGAAAAAACACAATGCTGGAATATTTATTCAATTATTACTGATTCTTATCTGCCTAAACCTGACAGGCTTCGCGATTGGGTAAGCCGCCCTAAACCTAATGGATATGAAGCATTACATGTTACTGTAATGGGTCCGTCTGGTCAGTGGGTTGAAGTGCAGATAAGAAGCAAACGGATGGATGAGATAGCAGAAAGGGGTTATGCAGCTCACTGGAAATACAAGGGAGATGATGCACAGGAAAGTGAACTCGACAAATGGATAAAAAAGATCCGAATAATGCTTGAAAATCCACATGAAGATCCTATAGAGTTTCTTGACGAATTTAAAATGAACCTTTTTTCGTCAGAAATAATGGTTTTCACGCCAAAAGGATTTCTGGTAAGCCTCCCAAAAGGAGCTTCTGCTCTGGATTTTGCTTATGAAATACATACCGAGATTGGGAATAAGGCTATAGGTGCAAAAATTAATTATAAGCTCAATCCTATAAACGCAATTCTGATGAGCGGTGACCAGGTTGAAATAATTACTTCCGATATTGCAAAACCCGACATGGAATGGCTTTCTTTTGTCAGGACATCGAAAGCTAAGGAGGCAATTAAAAACGCTTTGAAGATTGATTCCAAAGACATTATCCAGAAAGGTATGGAGATTCTTGAGTCCAAACTTAAGGAAATAGGATTCACTTCCAATAGCGAAATCCTTAAATCTCTTTTACTTTCATACGATGTCTTAAGTAAAGAAGAATTGTATTCAGCTATCGGACTTGGCCGGATCAATCTCTACAACCTTAAGAAAGCAATCAGGAAGAACCCGGCCAGTAATGTTATTAAATACTGGGAATTAAAGCTTATCGGATCAAAGAAAGAGAAAAAAGATACAGAGTCCGCACAGGGGAGTATTGATAAAAATGTGCCATTCCTTCTCAGGGAAAATGTTGATAATTCAGAACAATCATACGAAATAGCAAAATGCTGTAATCCTATTCCGGGGGACGAAGTTACTGGCTACCATTCGCCGGAAGGAACTATTATTATTCATAAGCCAAAATGTCCAGTCGCCATAAGAATCATGTCGAATGAAGGAAACCGTATTATAGCGGTTAAATGGGCAATCCATAAACTGGTTTCATTCCTGGCAAGAATAAGTATGACAGGTATAGACAGGATCGGTCTTGTAAACGATATCACAAATATCATATCAGCCGAGCTTAAAGTAAATATGACCCGGATAAACATTTCAGTTAATAACGGCATCTTTGAAGGTACTATCGATTTATACGTTCACCACACAAAAGACCTGAACAATCTGATACTTAAAATCTCAAATATTAATGGTATTGAAAATGTAAAAAGAGTAGAAGATTTCACTAATTAAATTTTCTGTTGATTCAATCCAAGATATCCGGGAAAATTGCATACTTTTGTTATTATTTTAAATTAGACCAGATATGATTAGTGATGATACCAGGTTAACCGTAAAGAAGATCTTCACTGAATATCTCGAAAAGAAGGGACATAGAAAAACACCCGAGAGATATGCAATTCTTGATGAGATTTATTCTCGGTCAGGACATTTCGACATTGAGTCGCTTTATATTTTTATGAAGAACAAAAACTACCGTGTCAGCAGAGCGACCTTATATAATACTATTGAGTTGCTCCTCGATTGTAACCTCGTAATAAAGCATCAGTTCGGAAAGAACATTGCCCAGTTTGAAAGAGCATACCAGTGTGCACAACATGATCATCTGATTGATATTGAAACAGGAAAAGTTATTGAGTTCTGCGACCCCAGAATCCATGAGATCATAAATACTGCAAGCGAAATGCATAACTTTACCCCTCATTATCATTCTTTATATATTTATGGCAATTACAAGGGAAAGGATAAAGAATAGTCTTTGAATAAAAAGAGGCTATTTGCAGCTTTTTTAAGCTTTTGGAACCAGAAACCAATTGCAAAACCTAATTCCTTGCATCCTGTTCCATGTTTATCCCGAATACCAAATACTTTATAATCCGAAAAGTTGAAATATTATAAATCCAGGCTTATTCTCGCCTTTGGAATAATCCGGTCATTTATTAACAATCTGTTACGCAGTGGTCGTTTAGTTGAATTAATTCGTACCTTGTAAAGCTTTTAAAATTTTTATATATAATATCTAATATGAACATTGACATACTGTTAGGACTGCAGTGGGGTGATGAAGGAAAGGGAAAAATTGTTGATGCTTTAAGTCCGGTTTATGATGTTATTGCCCGTTTTCAGGGTGGTCCCAATGCCGGACATTCTCTCGAGTTTAATAATGTTAAACACGTTCTTCATCTCATTCCTTCCGGCATATTTCATGCTGATAAATTGAATATAATTGGAAATGGTGTGGTCGTTGATCCGTCTGTTTTTAAAAAAGAGATCGAAGCTCTGGGGCCCCCGGTCAGCGAACTCACAAAACGTCTCATAATATCCAATAAAGCAAATCTTATTCTGCCAAGCCACAGGATACTGGATGCTGCTTACGAAATGAGTAAAGGCAATTCCAAAATCGGATCAACGCTAAAAGGAATTGGACCTGCATATACAGATAAAACAAGCCGGAACGGACTGAGAGTGGGTGATATACTAAAAAAAGATTTTAGACAGCGGTATAATGATCACTTTATTAACCATCTGACGATACTGAAAAGCTACGATTTCAAATTCGATCTGAAAGAGTATGAAAATGGCTGGTTTGAAGGAATTGAGATGTTGAAAAAATTTCCTGTTAGTAATACCGAGTATCTTGTAAATGAACTCGCCGGAAAAGCCAAAAGGATACTTGCCGAAGGAGCACAGGGTACAATGCTTGATATGGATTTTGGTTCATATCCTTTCGTGACCTCGTCAAATACAATCAGCGCCGGAGCATGCACAGGTTTAGGCATTTCTCCAAAACTTATAGGAGATATTTTTGGAGTTTTTAAAGCTTATTGTACCAGGGTCGGATGCGGCCCCTTCCCTACTGAATTATTTGACAACACAGGTACTAATTTAAGAAATATCGGACATGAGTTCGGTTCAACAACCGGAAGACCCAGACGTTGCGGATGGCTCGATCTGCCGGCAATGAAATATGCTATTATGATAAACGGAATTACAAAGCTCTTCATGACCAAGGCGGATGTAATGTCAGGGTTTAAAACAATTAAAGTTTGCACTTCATATAAAATTGACGGAAAAACATCGTTTGAACTGCCCTACAACAGCGACATCGCAATTGAACCTGTTTATGCAGAACTGGAGGGATGGCAGGAAGAGATAACAACTAAAAGGGATTATAATGAACTACCATCTGCCTTGAAAAAATACATTAATTTCATCGAGAAACAAACCGGTATACCAATAACAATGATTTCTGTGGGCCCTGACAGGGAAGAGACTATTTTCAGAAATTAAGAAACGAACGTCATTTCTTAATATACATCCAGGCCTCAAACTGGACAGTATCCTGGAACTGTTTCAGCCGTGAAACAGCTTTTCTGAAACTATTATAGGATTCAATTGAAACAAGCTCAAATCTGCTTCCCTCCATTTTTAATATTTTTGGCTCGTAACCTTTCTTGCGATATTCTTCTTTGAACCCTTTTGCATATTCAGGAGTTATGAAACTCCCAATAATAATATTATACTTCAGGTTGGATTCCAACTCTAACCGGTCCTTATCAACCTTTTTTAAAGAATCAAGTTTTGCGTTTTCAATTGCCATTAGATGGTCCTTTACTTTTTGGAGTGAATCTGCAACCCGGATACTGTCCTCCTGAGCTTTCAGAATGGCCATAATTCTGGCTTTTTTGCCGAATATACCTCCCCTGAAATATTTACACGATGGGAGCGTAATCAGAAGTCCTATTATTAAAATTACCGATAAATGTCTCATAATAAAATATTTAAAGTGTATGATGAACTTCCTGTTTTGATATCTTCATATAGCACTAATCAAAGATACAAATTATTGAAAACCAAACCAAAAGATATATTTATAACTGCTTCATACCAAATACTACGGATTTTGTATATTCGGCATATAAATTTTTAGGACAATCATAAATAACGGGCTAATGAAATCATTAATCCAATTCTTCGAAGAAAGTGTTGAACAGTTCAGTAATAACGTTTATCTATGGGAAAAACCTAATGATAAATATGAAGGTACAACGTACGGTGAGACGAGAAAGCAGGTTTATGAATTTGCCGCCGGACTAATAAAACTCGGAATAAAAAAAGGAGATAGGTTAAGTCTTATTTCGGAAGGCCGGAATAGCTGGGTCATTGGTGAAATGGGAATCCTGTACACAGGTGCAGTTAATGTACCTCTGTCGGTAAAATTAAATCCTGATGAAATAAAATTCAGGATTAATCATTCAGGTTCAAGAATGATACTTGTCTCTTCTATTCAGGCTCAGAAACTTAAAGAAGTATTGAAAGAATGTCCTACAATTGAAAAAATTATACATCTCGATACACAGGAAGAATATGCAAATAATGAGATCCATTTTAATGAAGTCAGGAAATTCGGAAGGGAATGGCTCGAATTGCCTGAAAATTTAGCGAAGTTCGAGGAATTGTTTAAGAGTCTTACTCCTGATAGTTTTGCAAATATATGTTATACTTCAGGTACAACAGCCGATCCAAAAGGTATTATTCTTACTCATGGAAATTATGTAACGAATGTTTACCAGGCCTACAGTCTGATGGATATACCCTCTTTCTATAAGACCCTGCTTATACTCCCATGGGACCATTCCTTCGGGCACACCGGCGGAATATTTGCATTTATGGGTAAGGGAGCTAGCATAGCTTCAGTAAAAACAGGAAAAACTCCGATGGAGACTTTAAGAAACCTTCCGACCTGTCTTAAAGAGATTAAACCAAATCTTCTGATGAGCGTTCCGGCCATCGCAAAGAATTTCAGAAAGAATATTGAAAAAGGTATAAAGGAAAAAGGCAGTGCAATTGAGATTCTTTTTTATCATGCACTCAAGATCTCATATTCATATAACAAGGAGGGATGGAATAAGGGAAGAGGATTGCAGAGACTAAAGAAGCCTTTACTGCGGTTTTATGACAGGATCCTCTTTAGTAAAATCCGTGAGGCTTACGGTGGGGAACTCGATTTTTTTATAGGCGGAGGAGCCCTTCTTGAAATTGAGCTTCAGAGATTCTTCTACGCTTTGGGAATACCAATGTATCAGGGTTATGGATTAAGCGAAGCTTCTCCGGTTATATCTTCAAATTCCACCAGCCGTCATAAACTTGGATCATCGGGGGCTCTCGTCAATAATATGGACCTCAAAATCTGCGATGATGATGGTAAAGAAGTTCCTGCAGGTCAAAAAGGAGAAATCGTCATTAGAGGAGGAAATGTGATGTACGGCTACTGGAAAAACGACACAGCTACAAAGGAGACTATAAAAGACGGATGGTTATATACCGGCGATATGGGCTACATGTCCGAAGATGGGTTCCTATATGTACTGGGACGATTTAAAAGTCTCCTTATAGCAGATGATGGCGAAAAATTCAGTCCGGAAGGTATTGAGGAAGCGGTCTCAGAACAATCAAAGTATATTGATCAATGTATGCTTTACAACAACCAGAAACCTTATACTGTCGCTCTTATTGTACCAAACCAGCACGCACTTAAACTATTCCTTGAAGAAAAGAATCTGACTGCTGATTCAGATGAAGGGAAACGTGCTGTTATTACATTGATCGAAAGCGAGGTTAATGAATACCGGACCAACGGAAAATACGGGAGTATGTTTCCTCAGCGATGGCTTCCTGTTGCAATCGGAATCCTGGAAGAAAGTTTCACTGACGATAATGGACTTATGAACTCTACCATGAAAATTGTACGAGGAAAAGTAATGGATAGGTATCAGGAACTTATTGATTATTTATATACTACTGATGCAAAGGCAGTTACTAATGAGAGGAATATCGAAGAGGTCGAGAAAATGAAACTTGGATAGGGAAAAGTGGTTGCAGACTGCAGAGTTCAAGATGCAGAACAATTCCATTATTTAGAATCTTAAAACCAAAAACAATGAGAATACTTAAGAGCGTATCATTACTTTCATTTTTGGTATTAAGTTTATCCTGTACACATAATAAGGAAATAAACTGGAAACTTGCTGAAAACCCGATTCTGACAAAATGGGCCACAGACGTTGACCCTTTAAAACCATGGTTACAGTATCCACGTCCTGATATGGTAAGAAATGCCTGGATAAATCTTAATGGTCTTTGGGACTATGCAATTACTCAGAAAGGAATAAAACCCGAGAAATGGGATGGCTCAATCTTAGTTCCATATCCTGTGGAATCAGCTCTTTCAGGTGTAAGAAAGAAAGTCACTGAAAATGAAAATCTCTGGTATAAAAGAACCTTCATTATACCCAATGTATGGAAGAAAAAACATATACTGTTAAATTTTGAAGCATGTGACTGGGAAACAATGGTTTGGATCGACGGTAAAGAGGTTGGGACACATCGTGGCGGATATGATCCGTTTACTTTCGATATAACGGAATACCTTTCTTATAATAAACTTCACGAATTGATTGTTTGTGTCTGGGATCCAACTGATAAGGGGACACAACCCCGTGGTAAACAGGTTTCATCCCCAGGTAGTATCTGGTATACATCAACAACTGGCATATGGCAGACCGTATGGTTGGAGCCCGTAAACGATTCCTTTATAGCTTCCTTCAGAACCGTTACAAATGCAGATAACGGGACCATTAACTTTAAAACAGATGTAAAAAATGCAGATGCCGGTTCACTCCTGTTCAAAATTAAAAAAGAAGGAAAAACAATCGTATCAACAACCGGAAAGATCGATAATGAAATTTCTTTGAAGATAAAAGATCCTGTGCTCTGGTCACCCAACAAACCTTTCTTATATGACATTACCATAGAATTAATAAAAAACGGTAAGACAGTAGATAAAGTGAAGTCCTATACAGGTATCAGAAAGATATCGATCGGAAAAACAAGTGATGGATTTACCAGAATGCTCCTTAATAATGAATTTTTGTATCAGAACGGTCCCCTCGATCAGGGTTTCTGGCCAGATGGCATCTACACACCTCCTTCTGAAGATGCCATGGTTTATGATCTACGGATGACCAAAATGATGGGTTTCAATATGTTGCGAAAACATGTTAAGGTTGAAAACAGAATCTTTTATTATTGGTGCGATAAGCTGGGAATTCTGGTATGGCAGGATATGCCAAGTGGTGACCAGTCAATATGGGGGAATCTGCCCGATATCAATAAGTCAAAAGAAGCAACTGAACAATATGAGTTGGAACTGAAGAGGATGATCGAAACAAAATATAATCATCCGTCTATTATAATGTGGGTTCCATTTAACGAGGGATGGGGTCAGTTTGAAACAGGAAGAATTACCAAATTAATAGCTGATTTTGATCCAACAAGACTTGTTAACAGCTCTTCAGGATGGACTGACAGAGGCACAGGTAATATCAACGATATTCATCATTATCCCGATCCTTCCGTTCAGTCTGCTGAGGAGAAAAGAGCAATTGTTCTTGGTGAGTTCGGAGGACTCGGCCTTCCTCTCCAGGGCCATACCTGGGAACAAAAGAACTGGGGATATCGAAATATGTCAGATACTCTTCAGCTACTTTCCCGATATGAAACCTATCTTGATATGGTTCACAGATTCGTCAAGGAAAATGGGTTAAGCGGATCAATATATACCCAAACTACTGATGTTGAAACGGAAACTAATGGCCTTATGACCTACGACAGAAAAGTAAATAAAATGGGAGTTGAGAACGTTTACAAGGCAAATCAAAATATTATTCCGCCGTCAATTGTTTCTGCTGTCAGAATATTTACTGACAATTATATCCTTGAGCTGAAAAATTACAGAGAAGGTGGTAAAATTTTCTATACAACTGATGGCAGTGACCCAACTGAAAATTCTATTCAATATTCAGAACCATTGAAGATTTCAAAGACCACTACAATTAAAGCATTTACAAAATGGAATGATTCCCGGAGCAGGGTAATTTCATATCGCATTGAGAAGAAAAGTCAGTTGGCTGCAGTAACTGCAGATAAATTTAAACCAGGAGTAAAAGCACTGATTTATAATGGTAATTTTTCTGAGTTGCCTGATTTTAAACCACTTAAACCTATTGCGACTAAAACAGTATCATTAGTAACTCAAACAGTAGCCGGGAAGGATTCATTATTCGCTGTGGTTTTTGAAGGCTATATATTAATCCCTACTGATGGTGTTTATGGATTATATATCAACTCCGATGATGGGAGTAAAATGGTTATTGATGATATAGATACAGTACTTAATGACGGAATCCATGGAATGAAGGAAGAAGGGAAAAGCTATCCGTTTGCCAAAGGATTCCATAAGTTAAGAATTGAATATTTTCAGCATACAGGCGGAATCGGACTGGAATTCCTTGTTGAGGCTCCGGGCCAGAAAAAAACAGTTGTACCAGCCAGTTGGTTATTCAATTAAAACTATCAAACGAATACATAACTATTTTTGATCTGCGCGATCTGCAGGAAACTTGATTTTTAATTGAAGGCTGATCTAGCTCATTTGCGCAGTTAGAATTATCTAAACAAATAGTCTGCTTTTGAATGGCAGGAATGTCATGAAGTCGGCATGATGAACAATATATGCTTCTGTTGTTCTCTTCACCAGATCACCTTCTTGTGCATGGGCAGCAATTATATGGCAAACTTCAGGAGGTATTCCGCACTCTTCTGCCAGCGCAACTCCTGAAAAGGGGTGTCTCAGATACTGACCATATTTTCCCAGAACAGCATTCCTGTCTTTATCAAGCTCATACTCAAGCAATTTACCGACATCGGCAAGAATAGCTCCTGAAATAAGTACATCCATATTAACAGGTAGTTCATCACCAAAAAACTCGTTCATCTTATCACCACTCACTTTTGCTACATGTACAACACATCTTTTATGAGCCATAAAACTTACCTTAAGGTCAGGGCCGCATAAAAGTGTAAATGGGATTTTTTCAAGGTCTTCAGGTGTAAGGACGCTCCTTTCAAGAGCTGTTTCCCACGTTCTGGCAGTTTTTTCCCTTAGTGATTTGTCTTTAATCCACTCAAGTTCCGGCCACAGTTTTTTAACCTGTTCAGTCATAAGAAATTGTTTAAATTACTTTAATCTGGCAATAATGGCATCTGTCATCTGAGAGGTTGAAGCGGCACCATTCTTAACTACTTCAGGTCTGCCTGCCATCTTCATCATATCATAAGTTCTGACTTTGCCTTCTGCTATGACCTCAGCGACTGCCTTTCTTATTTTAGATGAAATTTTCTTCTCTTCGAGGTAATCAAGCATCATACATGCCGATTCAATCATTGCAATAGGGTTAACAATTGAAACTGTATAACCTGCATACTTCGGAGCTGATCCATGGGTGGGTTCAAAAACTGCAACACCATTTGATGAGAACTGAGCGCTGCAGGCAAATCCTAAACCGCCTATGAGGCCTGCAAAAGCATCGGAAGCTATATCACCGAACATATTACTCGCTACGATTACACCATATTCCTCAGGATTCTTGGTAAGCCACATCATCTGTGCATCGATGTTAGTATCCTGGATCTTGATATCTGGATATTCGTTTTTCGACATTTCCTGGGCGATCTTCAGCATCATGCCTGAGGTCTCGCGGATCACGTTGGGTTTCTCACAAACCGTGACGGTCTTTAACCCTTTTGTCTTGGCATATTCAAAAGCAGCCTTCACGATCCGGGTGGTGTATTTTTTTGTGAAGATACGTGTGGAGACAGCCAGTTCCGGGCGCGGGCACCAGGCAAAATTTTCCTTGAATTTCTTATGTGTCATCAGCGCGTCATAAACCTGGTCGGGAGGATTGGTCCATTCCACGCCGCAATACAACCCTTCGGTATTCTGGCGGAAGATCATGGTGTCAATTACCGGCTCTTCAATGGTGTTGTTCGGCCCACGGCGGATGAAATTCAGCGTGTTTCCCTTAAACGTCTTGCAGGGACGCATGCAGATGTCGAGATCATACTTCTGCCGCATGGCAACGATGGGGCTGTAATAAACATACCCTTTTCCCTTTAATTCAGGAGCCAATTCGGCTTCTGCTTTATCCTTGGGCTTGGATGTGATGGCTCCGAAAAGTCCAATTTTATGTTCTTCGAGTAGTTTGAGTGTACGGTCAGGCAAAGGATTTCCTTCCTTGCACCAGAATTCCCAGCCGATGTCTCCATGAACATAATTTGCTTCGAATCCAACTGCATCCAGTATCCTGATCGATTCTTTCAGTACATTTTTCCCGATGCCGTCACCAGGCATCGCAACGATTGTCCTTTTTGCCATATGAATAGAATTTAAAATGATTAATGATCTTTAGAAAGATACGTCAAAGTTACAAAACACGGTGAAACCCGCAAAGAGGAATTCATTTTTTTATGCTTATAAAGTATGATTCACTAATTTTGCGAAAAGAAGTCACAAAGTCAATGAGTCACAAAGTCACAAAAAAATTAACTCGCCAACTCGCAAGTTCGCCAACTCGCCAGCTCAACAGTTCGCCAACTCGCCAATTCGCCAGCTANNTTCTTGGTAAGCCACATCATCTGGGCATCAATATTGGTATTCAGAAGTTTAATTCCAGAGAATAAGTTTTTCTGGATCTCTTTTGCCAGCCTCCACATCAATCCCGATGTTTCTCTGATCACATTAGGCTTTTCACAGACTGTAACTGATTTATATCCATATTTTTTTGCATGTTCAAACGCAGCCATAATTATCCTGGTTGTTGCTTTCCTGGTAAATATCCTTGTAGAAATTGAAAGCTCATCGACCGGAACATTGCCGAAGTTCTCTTGGAATTTAGGATGCGTCATGAAAGCCTGATGAACCTGGGCCGGAGGGTTAGTCCATTCTACTCCCGAATATAGCCCTTCAGTATTCTGTCGGAATATTACAACATCAATCAGAGGCTCATCAATAGTATTCCCTTTTCCTCTACGTACAAAATTGAGCGGGTTGCCTTTATAGGATCTGCATGGACGAATACATATATCAAGATTAAAAAACTGCCTTAATCCTACAATAGGACTTAAGTAGGTAAATCCTTTACCCTGAAGTTCCAAAGAGAGTTCTGCTTTTGCCTCATCGATAGGTTTTGAAGTAATCGCTCCAAAAAGGGCAATTTTATACTTTTCAATGAGATCGATGGTTCTTTTTGGTAAAGGATTACCTTCTTTACACCAGAATTCCCAGCCGATATCACCATGGACATAATCTGCTTCAAATCCTGCTGCAGTAAGCACTCTGATAGCCTGATCAAGAACGACTACACCTATTCCATCGCCAGGTAATGTAACAATAGTCCGTTTCGACATAAGATTTGTGTTTATTTAGTTTAAAGCAGGTTGCTATTTGTAAAAATAGACAATTTTTGTCAAGACTTAAAACCTGTCTATAATTTTCAGGGAATGACTGAAAAATGAAAAAAAATAGTACTTTTGCGGCCAATCAGCACAATTATTTCAGGTATGAGCATTTTAAGTCAACTAAATCCAGCGCCAATCTGGATCTACTTTGAAGAGATTTGTAGTATTCCACGTCTGTCAAAGAACGAGGGGAAAATCAGAAAGTATCTTCTTGAGTTCGCGAATAAAAACAATCTCGAATCAAAAGAGGATGAAGTTGGAAATATACTGATAATAAAACCACCATCCAGGGGAATGGAGAACAGGAAAACAGTTGTTCTTCAGAGTCACATGGATATGGTAGGGGAAAAGAATGCTGACTATCTGCATAACTGGACAACAGATCCAATAATACCGGCTGTTAAAGGCGAATGGGTCACTGCGACAGGAACTACTCTTGGAGCAGATGATGGGATCGGTATTGCATCCCAATTGGCTATACTGACAGATAAAAATCTAAAAGCCGGAAAAATCGAATGTCTTTTCACTGTTGATGAAGAATCCGGCATGACTGGAGCTATTAATCTTAAAGCTGATTTTTTCAGTGGCAGGATACTTCTTAATCTTGATTCTGAAGATGAAGGAATACTATTTATAGGTTGTGCAGGAGGTATGGATACTGTCGGAATTATGAATTATAAACCTGTTCCTGTACCCGATGGATCATATGCAATTGATATTTCAGTTACAGGTCTGCATGGCGGTCATTCGGGGGATGAAATTCATAAAGGTTATGGCAATGCAGTTAAAATTATGAACAGGCTGCTTTGGAATATTTCAAATCAATTTAATATTTCAGTGGCCGACTTCGATGGTGGTAATCTCCGGAACGCGATACCAAGAGAAGCATTTGCAACAATTGTATTCGACAAAACAGTAATTGCAGATGTAAAAATCTGGATTGACAATTTCTATTCCACTCAGATTGATGAATTTGGAGATATCGAGAAAGATATAAAGATTTCTTTCAAGGGAACTGATGTTCCTGCCTTTGTAATGGATGAAGAGAGTAAGAAAAAGTTTCTCAATGCATTAACCTGTTGTCCCCATGGTGTAATTTCATGGTCTAAAGAGATGGTTGATCTGGTTGAAACTTCAACCAACCTTGCCTCAGCTAAGTTCAGCGAAAATCATACAATAAAAATAATTACCACACAGAGAAGCTCAGTAGAATCAGCTAAGAATAATGCAGGTGCAATGGTTGAATCTTGTCTAAGACTTGCGAATGCAGAAGTAGTTCATTCTGACGGATACCCCGGATGGAAACCAAACATGACATCAGAAATCCTCAAGATAACGCGTAAATCATATGTCGATCTTTTCGGGAAAGAGCCTTCAATCAGGGCAATTCATGCCGGTCTTGAATGCGGCCTGGTGTATGAAAAGATTAAAGGGATTGATATGATATCTTTCGGACCAACAATAAAAGGAGCTCATACTCCGGAAGAGATGATAGAAATAAAGACAGCTCAGATGTTCTGGGATCTGCTTATTGATGTTGTGCGGAACATGCCACTTAAATAACCAGACTCATTTAATGTCAGATAAAATAATCCCGGTTATTCATATACAATAAATTCATCCTTACCTGCTCCGCAAATAGGGCAGATATAATCAGCAGGCAGATCGTTGAAAGAGGTGCCGGGTGCAATCCCGCCTGACGGGTCTCCCTCTTCCGGGTCATAGATATATCCGCATACCGTACATTTGAATTTTTCCATATGAAAATTACATTGTTTTAATTTTTCTGACAACATCTATGACTGTTCCATCAACCCATTTTATAGCAGCAACAATGTCATCTTCAAATTGAGGCTTTTGTGGTATTCCGCAAATTTTTTCAGCTTCATCTTTCAACTCCTTCAGAGATTTTAAAAGAAGTCCGCTTGCTTTTACACTTTCAATAAGATCCTGCCTGAGAGGGTTTATAGCTATCCCCCTTTCTGTTATTATCACATCAATAAGTTCACCAGGGCCGCACAATGTAGTTACTTCATCAACAATCACAGGAATTCGGTCGCGAAACAAAGGTACAGGAAGAATAACATTGCGGGCATGAAGGCAATTTTGCCAGCCTCCGATACCATGCAGCAGGTAGCCATCTGAATGTGTTACGACGTTAGCGTTGAAATTTAAATCAACCTCTGTTGCTCCAAGGATCATAATATCCATCATACTTGTCAGGTTTCCCTTTGAATGATAGTTATAGGCATTGAACACTGAGTATGGAATATGGTTGGAGTTATTCACAATCGACTTTACTGCATCCAGATCAAATGCCTGTGCATCAAGGATAACTCCCATCTGACCCTCCTCAAGCATCTTTACCATATATTTAGTACTCCCTCCAAATCCAAATTTTGATTTCCATCCTTTGTTTTTCAGGATATGATGCACAAATACTGCAATTGCCAGTGATGTCCCGCCGGCTCCGGCCTGCATGGTTACTCCATCTTTTAAAATACCGGATTTCTCCAGAAATGATGCAGTTAATTCTGCAATCAAAAGTCTGTCAGGACTCTTTGTTATCTGTGTTGTGCCGGATACAATTTTTTCAGGTATTCCGATTTTGTCTACCACTACTACAAAATCAACGTAATTTCCTTCAATTTCCATAGGGAAGCATGGAAGATCAACAAGATTATCGGTCACCACAATTACTTTACTTGCATATATATAATCGGCCTTAGCATAACCGAGAACACCACATGCTGATGAACCACCGGTACCCTTTGCATTACCAAAAGAATCGGCTGTTGGCGCAGCAAGAACAGCGATGTCAATCCTGACCTCACCGTCCTGAATGGCCTGAACCCTTCCGCCATGCGACCGAAGAACGGCAATTCCCTTCATTCTGCCTTCAGAAACATATCGTCCCAATGGACCGTTCATACTGCCCTCTATCCTGTTTATTGTTCCATCATCAAGATATTTAATAAGAGGATCATTGCAGGGAAACGAGGCAGAAGGGAACCATACGAGATCCTTTACTCCCATTCCTGAAGCCAGTTCAAATACTTTATTACTTACCAGATCGCCATCTCTCAGATGATGATGAGTCGAAATGGTCATTCCATCTTTTAGGCCACATCTCCGGAGAGCGTCTTCGAGTGAACTGACGACCTTATTGCCATCATCGGGATAATCGGAACATGCCGGAATCGGTGGAGAATACTTTCTGCCTTCAGGTTTGTGCTTACCAACTCCTTTAAAAGGGATCACGGGTTGGCCATTGATCTCCAGAGGAACCAGCCTGCCGGCTGCATTAATCACAGTTTTCGGTGGCATATTGTCTCATTTAGTGCTTATTTATCATCAGGTGGAATTTCATTTATCCAGTCAGTGGATAAGAGGCCCAGACGTAGAGCAAGATCAATAATTTTTTGGGCATGTGCAACTACGGGCGGATCAATCATTTTTGATCCAAGTGCAACAACACCAAGCCCTTTAAGTTTTGCCTTTTCAAATGCGAGAACAATTTTTTTTGATCTTTCTATTTCTGTTTCATCCGGAGCAAATCCATGCCTTATTACCGGTATCTGTCGTGGATGAATACAACCCATCCCTTCAAAACCAAGAGATTTTGATGTCAGAACATTATGTTTAAGCATCTCCATATCAGCAACATCAGAAAATACAGAATCTATGGGTTGAATGCCTGCTGCTTTGGCGGCAACAACAAGCCTTGTTCTTGCATAAAATGATTCCTTACCCTCTAAAGTCCTTGTAACACCCAGATCGGAAGCATAATCTTCCAAACCGATGGCGATAGCAACAACAATTTCAGAACTACGTGCAATCTCAAATGAATTCTCTATCCCCAGTGCACTTTCAATAATAGGCATCAGAAACACTTGATTTTTGAGATTGAATTTCAGTTTAATTGAGTTAATCTCTTTTTCGACCTGTTCAACATTATCAGCACTTTCGCATTTTGGCAGAAGAATAAGATTAACATTATGAGGGATGACAAAATGAAGATCTTCCAACCCTCTTGCGCCCTGGTTAATTCTTACCATTCTTTCAGCGCCACAGAAATTTATTTGCCGTAATGCATTCCTGACAAGTATTCTTGCTTCATCTTTCTTCTCCGGGGTAACAGAGTCTTCAAGATCAAGAATTATTCCGTCTGCAGAATGAAGACCGGCATTGATCATCAGGCCTGGAGTATTGCCTGGTAAATATAAGCGTGAAAAACGAAACCTGTCGCGGGTTGTGGAATAATTGTTTTCCTGAAGAAAATCAGGAAGATATTCATGATCAGTATTAATCAATTGTTTAACAGCCGATTCCAGGCGTGCGGCAATAACAAAAGGGAGAGCACCTGAGTCATTAATCTTAACAACAGCATGTCTAATTGCAAAGCATTCGAGGACTTCAACAATAAGATTCTTTATGGATTCGCCATAGAGTACTTTAACTTTAGAGGTAAGATCAATTTCTATTTCTCCATCTGATCTGATTTCTAAAATAATTTCGCAATCAGACCTTACCTTTGGACCTGAATTACCTGCGATTGCTAGGGATTTTTTCATTTTGCCATACGGTTGGTAATGTTATACAAACCTAATGATTTTTTCAAACAAGAACCGCATCAGTCAGTTAAGAGATTCAATTCAGGGTCTACCTTTTCTTTTCACAAAACTCGATAAGAACTCCCGAGGTCGCCTTTGGATGCAAAAAGGCAATATCGAGGCCTTCCGCACCTTTTCGGGGTTTGCAATCAATCAATGTGATGCCCTGTTTCATCGCATGCACCAACTGCTCTTCGATTTTTTCAACAGAAAAGGCAATATGGTGAATTCCTTCGCCTTTCTTTGCAATGAATTTTCCTATAGGACCTTCAGGATCAGTTGATTCGAGAAGTTCAATCTTTGTTTGTCCGACCAAGAAAAATGCAGTCCTTACTTTCTGATCAGGTATCTCTTCAATATTATAGCATGTCAGACCTAAAACCTTCTCATAAAAGCTCATAGCATCCTCAAGGTTGCTTACAGCGATCCCTATATGTTCAATATGTGATGGCTTCATTTTTTATGTTTAAATGTGAATATAATAAAACTTGACGAAACAGTCGGAAGTCAGAAGTCGGAAGTCAGAAGTCAGAAGTCAGAAGTCAGAAGTCAGAAGTCAGAATCGACGTTACTTGTTGAAAAAATACAGTTAAAATGGAAATTCTACCGGTGTCTTTATATCTGACTGCACGTTTACAGGTTTTTTCGCAGCAGCATGAATGGCTTTCCCATCAACGAATATTGCTTTATATGGAGAGGCCGGACATGCAAATTCGCAATGGCCGCAACCAATGCAGATATCCTCAGTTACTTCCGGAATAACCAGGTTTCCTTCATAAGGAATCATGTGACAGGCTTTTGTCGGACAAGCTTCCGAACATGCTCCGCAAGCAGTTTTTTCTGTCTTTACAATACAATTGTCTTTTATAAAATTCGCCTTCCCAATCTGGGTAAGTTTTTTAGCTTCAAGAAGCAGAGGATGTAATGCATTAGTAGGGCAAATATCTGTACATTTTGTACAGTTATATGTACAAAAGCTCTTATGGTAATCCATTACCGGCTGCATGATACCTGCAATTCCATATTGTTTAAATGCAGGTTGTAATACGCTATTAGGACACACATTAATGCACAGTGAACAGGCTATACAATCTTTGTTAAAATCAACAATGCTTACTCCACCCGGAGGACAGACAGGACATGTCCTGTTCTCCCTAACCGTTGAGTCTTTTTTAGGCTTTGGTGCTGTTTTATCCTGACCATTTGAAACACGTGATGTTCCAAAGAGGAGAAGAAGAGATCCGATTATCACCTTACGCTTACTCTCATCAGTCTCATGAACTTTCTTCTTAAAGTTTACAAGCCCGAATGAAATAGCTTTATCCTGGCACGTATGTATGCAATTGAAACAACTGACACACCTCGAAAGATCGACATCGGGTTTAAGAAAGTCAATACACGAAGATTTACACCGCATTGCGCATCTGCCACACCTTGTACAGGCAGTCTCATTAAATTTAATCCTGAAGAGCGAAATTTTGGAAATAAGACCAAGAAATGTGCCTACAGGGCAGAACATATTGCAATAGAGACGACCCTTAGTTAAGGAAAGGGCGCCAACAAGAAGAAAGAAAGCTGCGGGAATAGAATATACAATCAATGGAAAACCTTTCACAGGAACATTGCTAAGGGTATAGATATCAAATTTGCCGAGTATTCCGGCAAGAAAATTATTAATTATAATAATAACCGGCTTAATAAAATATGTCATTGATCTGGCAAAAATGCTATAAGGATCCAGAAGAGTAATCATATAAACACCCCAAACCATAGTGACAACAAGAGTAGCTGCCAGAATAGTGTACCGTAAAATAGTAAAAGGCTTTTTAAAACCATACCTCCTGAACTTTTTCTTAATCCGTCCCCCTATTCTGCTGTTAAGATCCTGTCCTATACCAAGCGGACATAGAAATGAGCAGTAAGTGCGTCCAGTAATTAAAGTCAGTAAAAGAACTATAACAAAACTGCCAGCTGCTAAAGTTTTCAGACTGTAAAACTTTAAAACTGAGGGTATAAACTGCAAAAACATTAATGCGTTAATGTATTTTGCCGGAATTAATGATTTGAAATCAATAAATACAAGGACAAAAAAGATAAAAACAAGAGTTGAAAAAACGATCCGGATTCTTCTAAGTATAGATGAACTCATCAGAAATTACATTTTAATTTTTTTAATATTCAGAGAGTCCAGATTCATATTCCCAAGTCCCATTTTGTGTGCAATCGGAATGTATTCGATCTTTTCAACAGCCACTCCCAACATTTTGGCTGCAGCAGCATCACCTGCGACCCAGTCGGTAGTAAGTATCTGTGACTTCATAGAAACAATATCTTCTTTCGATACTCCCTGAGGACCATGTTTTACCATAACATTATAACAATCAATGACATTAAGTGCTGGTTTCTTTTCATAAAGAGCAAAATCTGCAATACATTGGTTCAGATTATTAGAGTGCCAGTAACCCCTGTCCCATACCATACCCATTGTATTCTTAAGGCAACAGGTCATTCGTGTAGAATTATGATCTTTAAGAACCGGCACATTTATAAAAACATCTGTCTCAAGCAAAAGCTGATGTACCTTGGCTTTTTGAAGCTTTACTCCGCCGGGGATTTCAATTTCATGATAGTAACTTTCTGAATTGGCAGGAACTACTTTTGCACCGGCAGCCTTTGCAATTTTTTCAATACCGGAGTTACTATAACAATTAACCCAGTTATCACATGTATGATCGAATACATAAACCTCTTTTGCTCCTGCTTTAAAACAATGTTCTATAATCCTTTTAACAAGAAGCGGATTGGTATTGGCACCAAGGTCGGGAATAACATCCCAGCCAATATTAGGTTTAATCAGTACTTTTTGTCCTTTCTGTACAAATGTTCCCATTCCTCCTAATTCCTGTATCCCAAGGTCGAACATTGCATCCGGGTTACCACCCATAACAGCGACCATATCATATTTTGCTGCAGGTGGCGCTGATGACCAGAGTTTATCAAATCCACCCATTTTTAAAACTGCACCGGCTGCAAGAGTTCCACCAACTGATGTTCTAAGAAAATCTCTTCTTTTCATAATCTTAATAAACTGGTTAATAAAATGATTTTTGGATAAGTGCCGAAAAATACAACTTTTTTTTTTATTATTCCGTAAAGATTGTAAAGAGTATATTAGCAGACAAAAATAACACAGACGCATTCTTTTAAAAAATAACATTTTTCAGTTTTAATTGTTGCACTTAATACTACTCTAAGAATATGAAAATTATCGGTTATGATTGCTTTTCGGGTATCAGTGGAGATATGAATCTCGGTGCTATGATCGATCTGGGTATTGACAAGACATATCTAATTGATGAATTAAATAAACTAAACGTTCCGGGATGGGAACTCCTTGTTCAGAAAGATCAGAGGCATGGCATAACGGGAACGAAAGTGACAGTCAGACAGACAAGACATGAACAGGCACACCGGCACCTTTATGATATAGAAAAGATTATTAAAGATTCGGCACTTGACAATGCAACCAAAAAATTAAGCGGGGAAATATTTATGAAGATTGCCCGGGCAGAAGCAACCGTACATGGGATCCCGGTTGACCATGTTCATTTTCATGAGGTCGGAGCAGTTGATTCAATTATTGATGTAGTAGGTGCAGCAATATGTTATAATGCTTTAAAGGTGGATGCCGTTCATGTTTCTACCGTGGAACTCGGAAGTGGTTTTGTTCTTTGCGATCATGGAAAACTTCCTGTTCCGGCACCCGCAACGGCTGAAATCATTAAAGGTATCCCTGTGAAAAAAGGGGGTGTCGATTTTGAAGCTACTACTCCTACAGGAGCTGCAATTCTGGCTACATTGGGAACCAACTTTGACCCTGATCTGGCTATTAAAATTGAAAAAACAGCTTATGGCGTTGGCCAGAAAGAGAATCCTGATGTTCCCAATCTTCTCAGAGTATTTCTTGGTGAAACAATCCCAAATTCCGGATCAGGACACGATGCGCTTCAGATTGAATGTAACATTGATGATATGAATCCTGAGTTTTTTGAATATATCTCCGACAGGCTATTTAGGGCAGGCGCTTCAGATGTTTTCTTTTTAAATATTATGATGAAGAAAGGCCGTCCTGGTATCTTACTCAATGTAATATGCGAAACAGAATTAGCCGATACAGTCAAAAATATAATTTTTACGGAATCAACCACATTAGGAATAAGGACATTCCCGTTCAGAAAGGATACTCTTGTAAGAAAAATCGAAACTATTAAGAGTATATATGGCGATTTAACTATTAAACGATCATATTATAATGGCAAAGAAGTATCCTGTAAACCCGAATATGAAGAATGTAAACGTATAGCATCCGAAAAACAGATTCCAGTCAAAGAGGTTTACAATAATATTATTGCCACGCTGCTAAAAAGCAGGTAGAAATTAGTAATTCTTAACAGATAATAAAAATGGATAAAAGAGACGAAAAATCGTTAAAACTAGACTCCATACTTAAAGATCTCAATTCATTTGTGATAGCATTTTCAGGAGGAGTTGACAGCACATTTCTTTTACACCGGGCGCATACAGTAAGAAAATCAGGCATAGTAGCAATCACAATAAGAACAGCATATATCCCTACCCGTGAAATAGATGAAGCCATTGAGTTCACAAGCTCCTTCGGCATCAAACATAAAATAATAGATATTGCTTTCCCCGAAATGATAAGAAGCAATCCTATTGACAGATGTTATTCGTGCAAGAAGACAATTTTCACAAATTTATTGAGCTTTGCCGGAGATAACAATTTTAAATTTGTTATTGATGGAACAAATGCAGATGATATCAGTGATTTCCGACCAGGTTTGGCAGCATTGAAAGAACTTGGTATCAGGAGCCCTCTTCTCGAGTCGGGTCTTACAAAAAAAGATATTCGGGAATTATCAAGGGAGGCAGATCTGGACATTTGGGACAAACCTGCATTGGCCTGTTTATTGACAAGAATTCCCTACGATACCGAGATTAAAGAAGGATCACTAAGGCTGGTCGAAGAAGCTGAAAGTATGTTATTTGAATTGGGATATCCAGGTACAAGAGTCAGGATTCACGGGGAATTGGCCAGAATTGAGTGCATGCCAGGATACATCGAAAAGATTATTTGTAATCCTGATAAAGAACATATAATTTCAAACCTAAAAAAAATAGGATTCAGATATGT
>PLLX01000181.1 GCA_003141415.1 Bacteroidales bacterium | reverse complement strand
ATCTTCTTCCACCGAAAACACCTGATTTCATCATTAAAATATGTAACAACTATAAAATATACTTCTTTATTTCAAGTTTAATATAAAATTAATAATTTGTATATCTCGATAATAACGAGATGTGTATAAAGGGTAGTTTGGGGGGTGTGGGCTCTTCTATAAGAACTTTTCTTTAGTCGCGTTCTTTACATCCTCAAGATATTGCTTGATATTCTGTTCTTCCTCCTTCTTAACGATCAGAAGTACATCATCTGAATCAACAACTATATAGTCTTTAAGTCCCTGGATAACAGCTATTTTCCCAGGGAAAATATTAAAAATGTTCCTTTCATTTTCATATGAAAAAATATCACCCCTGATTAATATGTTTCCTTCTTTATCGGCAGCTGAATGCTCGTAAAGCGAACTCCAGGTTCCAAGATCGGACCAACCTATATCTGTACACATAACATATACATTATCTGCTTTTTCCATGATCCCGTAATCAATTGAAATGCTTCTGCATTCAGCGTAGATATTTCCTATAAAGCTCTTTTCCTCATTTGTGCCGAATATATCTCTGCCTTCATCGAATACTGTATACATGTCCGGCATATGCTTCTCAAATGCGGCAAGAATTGACTTAATATTCCAGATGAAGATCCCTGAATTCCAGTAAAAATCACCACTTTCAATAAAGACTTTTGCAAGGTCAATATCCGGTTTTTCTGTAAATGTCTTGACCTTAAGCAGATTCCCATAATCTTTAACGGGTTTCTTCTGATCAGCCTGTATATAGCCATATCCTGTTTCAGGTCTGTCGGGTTTTATTCCGAGAGTTATAAGTGCATCATTCCCTTCTGCAAAGTCATAGCACCTTTGTATCACATCACAAAATTCTTCTTCTTTAACAATAAGATGATCAGCGGGGGTTACTGCTATTACTGCATCCGGATTTTCCTTTAAAATCCTGAATGTTCCATAGGCCAGGCAAGGTGCGGTATTTCGGCGAAAAGGCTCTCCAAGTACACGTGATGGTTCTATACCCAGTTGCTCAGTAACTATATCTTTATGTTCAGCGTTTGTAACTACAAAAATATTTTTCTCGGGGCAACTTTTTTTAAACCTCCTGTAAGTCTGTTGTATCAGGGTCTCTCCATTTCCTACAATATCAAGAAATTGTTTTGGTCTTTCACGACGGCTAAGAGGCCAGAAACGACTACCTACCCCTCCTGCCATTATAATAACATATCTGTTATCCATAAGAAATATTTATTACAATATATTAATGCAAATATATAATTAATTATGCAGACAGGTTTCAAAAACCTTATTAAGGAAATACCATAAATATTAGTAATTTTGAAGTGCTAAATATAAAAGAATGATGAAGTTCTTTACACAGTTCGGGCGTTACTTTCTGCTTCTGAAGAAGGTATTTTCAAAACCTGAAAAACCAGTTATTTATTACAAACAAACTTTAAAGGAGTTTGTATATCTGGGTTTGAATTCAGTTGGCATCATTGCTATTATTTCCTTCTTTATGGGAGCAGTTATAACATTGCAGACAGCTTATAATACTGAAAATCCAATTTATCCCAAGTATCTTATTGGCCTGGGTTGCCGCGATTCCATGATCCTTGAGTTTTCTTCCACAATTGCTGCACTCATACTTGCCGGAAAAGTCGGTTCCAGTATCGCATCTGAAATTGGAACAATGAGGGTTACAGAACAAATAGACGCCCTTGAGATCATGGGAGTCAATTCTGCTTCTTACCTTATACTCCCAAAAATGATTGCAACTCTTCTTTTTAACCCGATACTGACACTGATAGCTATAATTATCGGAATTTTCGGAGGGTGGATTGCCGGCACTCTTGCCGGCGTTATTACTTCAGAGAATTTTATTTATGGAATTCAATATGCATTCATACCCTATTATATTGTATATTCATTGATAAAAACAGTAGTTTTTGCCTTCATAATAACCAGCGTTTCAGCCTTTCAGGGATATTTCGTCAACGGTGGATCCCTTGAAGTAGGACGGGCCAGCACTAAGGCTGTTGTCTACAGCAGTGTATTAATATTGCTTTTCAATGTAATTCTGACCCAACTTCTGCTGTCATGATAAGAGTTCTGAATCTTTATAAATCTTTCAATGGGAAACCGGTACTGGAAAACATCTCAGTAACATTCGAAACTGGCAAAACTAACCTGATAATAGGCAGAAGCGGGTCGGGCAAAACAGTACTGCTTAAATCGATTGTAGGACTCCATGAGATAGAAAGCGGTGAGATTTGGTATGAAGATATATTGTTTAATAAACTCGATTTTGCCGGGAAAAAAAAGATAAGGAGCGAGATGGGTATGCTTTTCCAGGGAAGTGCACTCTTCGATTCACTGACAGTAGAACAGAATGTCCTGTTTCCTCTTGATATGTTCACTTATAGTTCAACGGAAGAAAAAATTGAAAGAGTTAATTTTTGTCTCAAGAGGGTCGACATTATCAATGCTAACAATCTATTCCCTTCGGAATTATCGGGGGGTATGAAGAAAAGAGTGGCGATCGCAAGAGCAATAGCATTAAATCCAAAGTATCTCTTTTGTGATGAACCCAATTCCGGTCTCGACCCGATTACTGCGATCCTGATTGATGCACTCATCAAAGAACTGACAGAAGAGTATTCAATGACAACTATTGTTAATACTCACGACATGAATTCCGTAATGGAGATCGGAGAAAAAATCATTTTTATAAGCGATGGGATTAAATGTTGGGAAGGGAACAAAAACGATATTCTAAATTCCGATTGTGAAACGCTCAATGATTTTGTGTTCGCAAATTCTCTGGCTAAAAAGCTTAGGACCGCAAACAAATAAACATTAACTGCTTTTTTTAATCTCCTCGTAGTCTATATATTCACCTGTTACTTTTGAAACTTTTTTAGAATGCATATTATTCTTTTTCTCCGTTTTGTGTCTGTCAGAAACTGAAAACCTCTCTTTTCCATAATTTATGAAAGATCTGACTATCAGATAACCAATTATGATGATTAATAAATAACGAATCAGAATCATACCTGCTTAAATAATTATTCGATGAGAATCATTGGCTTATCAATCTTTTCCTTTGGTCTGTTCCCGAAAACAAGGTTCATCCCTAATCTTAAATTAAATGTATTCCAGTTTGCTGGAAGAATAATATTAGTATTATCATCCTTAATTCTATTCCACATTACAGGAATTCTGTCGGTAACCAGATAAAACTGAACTGTTCCGGCTCTGAAGGCCAGACCTGCACCAAGATTATCATATTGGTGATTTTCAGCTGTATAACTAAGAGTTGTAGACAAAGAATTACCGAGGTTGATATTTGCCGATAATGTCAGTGCCTCACGTACCTGTGTACCTATTATCCTGCTGTACGACAACAAACCTACAGAGAATTGCTTCGTAACACTATAGCTCCCTCCAAATGAAATGCCAAATGGAAGATAAGTGGTATAAGGCGCTTTAGTGTTGGAAACAACGAATGCGTTCTTAAGAGAGTCCAGCATATCTTTTCCAAGTTCATCTATGGTTTTTGTACCATTTAACACATCCAGCATATTTAAGCCACTAAATTCGAATTTGTTATTGGCCTTTAAGTTGGTAACATCTTTTGTCCATCTTATAAATCCCAGATCAGTGATCGAAGCCGAAACAATAATCCTGTCAGTAAGATCATATGTAGCGCCGATATCCATACCAATACCCAGGTTCTTTTTCCCTGAAAAAAAGTCAGCTATACCACTTGATGTTTTAAACGTATTATCGTCAAACACAATACTTGTTATATCATGGTTTGAATCCATCTTAACATTGACCGGACCACTCATATTAACAGAAAGGTTGGCATCAAGAGTATGACTATAATCCTCATTTACAGTTATCCCTAATGATTTATTATCAATCGAGGCGCTGGTTATACCGAATAACAGTTTTCCCTCTATTCCAATCCTGAGTTTATCCGTAAAATTCCTTGAAAAGCCTGCGCCAAACTCCCGGTAGTATTTCATATCGGCTCTTAAGGAAGAAAGATCTATTTTGCTTCCAACGAATCCTTCATTTCCTTTTAAAGCAAGCTTAAAAAGATCGCCCGGCAGAACAAGATTACTCTCAATCCGTTCATTTATATCAAGAAAAAAGTAACTGTCTTTCCCAACTGAAAATCCAACTCCCAGCAGCTGAACCATAAATTCAGACTCCATTGAGTTCTTATCCCGTATTTTAGCAAGGAACTTATCTACATTATAATCGGGATGAAGAAATGATATTATTGAATCTTTAGGCTGGCCCTTAATTAGTACATCCGAAAAATTTATATAATTATTGTTCATATTCAGATTAATACCAGACATTATCGGTAATCCGATATACACTGAGTTGGATGGTCTTAATGCAGGATTTATCAGATGATTCTGAGGCAGGTTCATAAAGTACATTACCTGGCTGTTCTGAGCTGATGCATCGGCGAGAATAATTGTCAAGACTAATATCAGTATATATTTTACTTTCCCGATCATATAACTTGGTTATAAATGTTCAATTCAGGTTTATCTGGTTTAACCACCAGGGGGGCATTGAAATTAATTCTGATCGAATACCACGGTATCATTAGTCTTTACAACATCACTAAATGAAATATCACCTTTTACCGCAGATATTGCTAAAGCTGGTGAAAGATGCGCCTCCTTCGAGAGCATCTTCATGTTGTAGGTTTCTTTAATGCAACCGGTTATTAAGAGAGCCAATATCGTTGAAATAAACAGGAATGATTGCTTTAACATAATCTTTCTCATTTAATTTCTGTGTCTATTTTATAATTATACAGAAACCTGTCTGTTCCGCCAACAATAAGGTGCCAACCGCTTTTATCCGATAACTTCCCGATTGAGAACATTGATGCCCCCCTGAGAGGGAACCCATTCATTGTTTTACCATTCTTTCCGATAAGATAGATCAGATTCTTTTTCACATCAAATACACCAATTTTTCTATCGGTAGATGAAAAGATAAAATTAATAGGTCCACTAAGTTCATCTGAGCCAAATTGCCTTGTAAAAATCTCCGATCGGTTATGGTTATAAAGATACAATATACCTTTATCAATAAAAACATATTCACTAAAACCATCCCCGTCCACATCGAAAATATCGAATGAATGTTCGTCTGAAAATTTCTTAATACTGAACTTTTTAACGCTGCCATCGAAGTATATATGCTGTATTGTTCCATCGGGAGCTGAACAAACAACAGATGGATCTGACGCCATGTTCAGACGCATTGCTGACCCGACAGCTTTTGTAACCGGTTCCTTCAGGTTGATCCTTTTATTACCTGCCCGGTCAAGAAAATAGACAGCGTTTTCATCTGCGGCTACAATATAATCTTTCCCTGAAACTTTGAAATAATTTATCTCTGCTTTTACATAACCGGTGGTCCTGAATGGAGTCCATCCTTTTACAACATTACCTTTTTTGTCGTAAGAATATATCATTTTATCTTCTCCTGCAATGAATAGCCGGTAATTCAGGTTATTATCATAATCGAACATCACCATTGAGTTTGTTGCAGGGGATCTGAGTTTAACAGGATATCTCTCAACATAATTACCATTTCTATCAATGACATGAATAAAATTCTTCCCGGAAAAAAGTAACTGATACTTTCCGTTCCGGAAATAATCGATCATATAAATTGTACTCATAATCCTCTCATTCAGTGGAACTTTCCAGAGAACACGACCGGCTGCATTTATCAGGTATGTATTGTTCTTCATATCCTGAATGAAAATCTCTTTCGCACCTGTAATATGATTTGTGAAAAAGAATGGTTTTATACTTGCTACAGTGTCAAGCAAAGTTTCCCATTCGGTAGTCGATTCTTCCTGCGCCACTTCCTTGAATTTGATTGACAGACTGTTATATATCATACCATTACTCGATGCGAACTGGTATCCTGCAGCCTGAATCTTATTAAGTGAGCTTTTATTCGATTTAAGAGCAGTAATAATATCTTCAGTCAGGTATCCTGACAGGTAATCAATAATCCGCGATGGAATACAAAAAAAGTAATACCCGGCACGACTAGGCAGGGTATTTTGGAAATCACGATATGTCAGGTCATTTGCCAGTGTTTTGTTGAGGATATTGTCGTACAGTAATTTTGATATAGTGGCATAAGAGTTTCCTGCAATCATAAAATTGTCATAAAATGCAAAATAGGTTTCATTAAAATCCGGGGCGAATCCCGGCAGCAGAACCCTGATCAGACCCTTGAAAGAGGTCCTGTATACAGGGATTTTAACCTGATCGTCGGGTTCAAAATAGAGTATATCATTTTTTGCTCCGGGTTCTTCAAGAAAAAGTTGTTCTGCCTGAACAGGATTGGTTAATTCATAAATAATCAAGGTATTATCCATAACCGGTCTTCCTTTGATATCAATTATTGCCCTTGTTATTTCCTCACCAGTATATGGTTTAATCTTAACGGCAAGATCTGATGCTTCCTGTGATATGGAGCTGTCAGACACAATATGAAGATTTAAAGAAGGTAGAACCAGTGTTTCAAAAAGCACCGTTGACGACGGTAGAATCTTATAAGTATGAAAATCCCTGGAAGGAAGTAATTTGTACTTATAAAGTAATTCAGATGAATCGGTACTTTCAGTATAACCGCTCAGAACCAGGCCATCTTCACTGATATAAATATCTCCTCCCCCGGTTCCGGCAAGCCTGCCAACCTTATCTGAAAAATCTTTTCTTCCAGCAACTAAAAGAGGTTTCAAAAGACCCTGCAGATTAGGAAAAACTACGAATATTTTATCCACATTTTTCCCTGATGCCAGTAATACTCTCGTGAAACCGTGTGCATTTCTGATATCATTCCCCTTGCCTGCCTGCATAACCGCTGCTTCAACCAATCCTTTTGAATTTGAGCATACCATTAAACCTGAAATCAATGAAATATAGGCAGTATCTTTCCGGTTGTCAATAGCAAAAGAAACCTCAATAACTGAATTCCCATTTAATCTGGTATCTATTACCTCTTTAATTCCTGATGAACTCAACATCTCTTTAATATTCCGTGTTCTTATGTCGGCAGGGACCTGCATAGAAACCATTGGAACGATTCTTCCTTTCTTATCTATGTGAAATGAAATGATTGCAGCACCCTCATTAAATAGTTTTTTAAAATTCTGTTTATTTAACAGGTCGGCAAGATATTTCAGCTCCTGGTTAAACCTGTCTAATTCCTTTACCTTCCCTGCTTCTCCAAATAATCCTCTTCCGGTTGTGAGCGAATTCAGGAAACTCTTAAGGTCAACGGTTTCAATAACAACACAGGCATCCGGAGGGATTGCTTTGTAAGGATCTGTAAATAGATTTTTCCTGCCCTGCTGGAGAAAGTATCCCAATATGGCAAGACCTGAAATCAGGATTATGACGGAAATAATTGCGATCCTTTTTCCCATCCGAGGATTATTAATAGTTCCATCCAAAATTAACAAATAAAAGTTTATACCTGTTGCAGACGGTGAATTAACAATGATGCATCAAGATTCCTTAGGAACCTGATCCATTTGGCACGCAATTTGAATTATGATTATTACACAGACAATCTCAATCATAACCCTGACCAATCAGGGCAGCCAGGCAAAAAACCTGGCTTTCTTTTTTAACTTAAAACGGCCGGTAACCAATTATTTCTCTCACTTCTCTCAAAGTTTTTGAAGCACTGGCCCTGGCCTTTTCCGCACCTTCAGAAACAACCTTTGAAAGATATTTTTCATCAGATAGTATATCATTGATCCTGAGCCGTATTGGGTTTGTAAACTTTATAATATCCTCGGCAAGTTGCTTTTTCATATCTCCATAACGGATTTCGCATGAGGCATATTTATCTTTGAAATATTTAACAGTATCCTGATCTGAAACAACATTCATTATAGTAAACAGGTTCATCACCGGCTCCGATGGCTCCTGACCGGGCGCTGTCGGACCTGTATCGGTAACCGCTCTCATCACTTTCTTCTTTATCTCCTGAGGAGAATCGACAAGAAAAACACCGTTTCCTTCACTTTTGCCCATTTTCCCGGTACCATCCAGTCCAGGTATTTTAACAAGCTGCTGGCCAAAATTATATGCATTCGGCTCCGGAAAATAGTTTACCTCATACATCATATTAAATCTCCTGGCAAACCTGCGTGTCATTTCAAGGTGCTGCTCCTGGTCCTTCCCTACGGGCACTTTATTAGCTTTATGAATTATTATGTCGGCCGCCATTAGTACCGGATATGTTAATAATGCCGCATTAATATTATCTGGTTGTTTTCTGATTTTCTCCTTGAAAGAAGTGGTCCTTTCAAGTTCACCTACATAGGCATTCATATTCAACAAAAGATATAGCTCAGAAACTTCCGGAACATCGCTCTGAATGAAAACAGTTGCAACTTCAGGGTCAATACCGCAGGCAAGATATTCTGCCAGAACCTGTTTGATATTTCCGTGAAGATCTTCGGGTTTAGGATGCGTTGTAAGCGCATGATAATCAGCAATAAAGAAATAACAGTTGTTCTCTTTCTGCATTTTTAGAAAGTTCTTTAAAGCGCCGAAATAATTTCCGAGATGCAGGTTTCCTGTCGATCTGATACCGCTAACAACTGTGTCCATTGTATTCTTCAATAAAAATTCACCGCAAAGCTAGCTAATTTTTCGAATAGGTGAATTTAGCTCAGAGTCCTTTCAACTAATTTTTATTACCTCAATTCCCTTGCCCCCTTCTCCCAGGAGAGAAGGGGGTAACATGCTGTTTGTTATTTACATAACCCCTCTCCCCTGGGGGAGGGGTTGGGGAGAGGCGCTGATCCGCTTTTGTGCCTTTATGCCTTTGCGCCATTGTGCCTTTTTTATTACCTTTGCCACTTAAAATAAAACTGGTCATGGAATCGACAAGACAGAAAAAAGTATCGCGATTAATTCAGAAAGAACTGGCCGATATCTTTCTTAAAAGGGGAAATGAATTCGCTCACGGGAAACTAGTCTCAATCACAAGGGTACGTGTTAGTCCTGATCTATCATTTGCTAAAGTCTATTTAAGTATCTTCCCGACGACAAACCAGGATGAAGTTCTCAAGACAATTGAAGAACACAGCTCTAAAATCAGATTTGACCTGGGACAGAAAGTCAGGTCGCAACTTCGGATAGTACCTGATATTGCCTTCCATATTGATGACAGTCTTGACTATATCGATAAAATAGACAAGTTGCTGAAATCCTGATATATATACATACATATGAAGTACGAGCCAATAAAAAGATCACTCGGCAGGTTCTTCGCAGGATCTCTGTTCTTAAGAAAGACCCTCTATTTTCTTCTCGATCTCCTGTTACTCCGCACGTGGCATGTTAAAAAAGCATTACGGAAGATTGCCTGGCAATTTTCCGGAGAAGCATCTGTTCTTGATGCCGGTTCAGGATTCGGACAATATACCTGGCGCATGAGCAGGATGAACAGCCGGTGGAAGATTAAAGCTATTGATATCAACACAGAACAGATAGATGACTGTAATATTTTTTTCGAAAAAACAGGTTTGTCTGACCGGGTTTGTTTTTATACCTGTGATCTCACGACTCTGAATGACATCGATTGTTTTGACATCATTCTTTCGGTAGATGTTATGGAGCACATTGAAGAAGATGTCCTGGTATTTAGAAATTTCTACAAATCGCTTAAAAACAATGGTATATTACTTATATCCACACCGTCAGATAAAGGTGGCTCAGATGTACATGGAGAAGAGGAAGAATCGTTTATTGATGAACATGTAAGAGACGGGTACAGTATTAAAGATATAACCGGGAAGCTTTCGCTGGCTGGTTTCAAAAAGATTGAGGCAGGTTATACATACGGAAAACCCGGAAATATTTCCTGGAGATTGTCAATGAAATATCCGATAAAGATGCTGAATGTTTCATATCTCTTTTTTCTGCTTCTCCCCTTTTATTATTTGATTTTTTTCCCTGTTTCAATCATCCTTAACATTTTTGATCTCTCTTTAACTCATAAAACCGGAACCGGCCTGTTGGTCTCCGCCATAAAGCAAGAATAGTGAAGCTCTCATTATACATAGCAAAAAGGTACCTGTTCGCAAAGAAATCGCGGAATGCCATAAACATTATATCTGCAGTTTCCGTGGCAGGAGTGGCAGTTGGCACTATGGCCCTGATTATAATTCTTTCCGTATTTAACGGACTTGAAACAATGGTAAGTGCCATTTTCAACACATTTGATCCGGATATTAAAATAACGGCTGCTGAAGGTAAAACATTTATTGCCGATACTACTCGTCTGAAACTTCTGGCAAAAGTTGAAGGACTATCATGTTATTCCCTTACAATTGAAGACAATGCCCTTCTGAAATATGGTTCACGCCAGTATATTGCAACCATTAAGGGTATTGATGACAACTATGCCAGGGTTTCAAATATCGATAGCTCAATGTGGGAGGGTGAATTTACTCTTAGAAACGATAAAGGTCGTCCATATGCTATCCCGGGTATCGGGGTTGCCCAATATCTTGGAATCGGGGTCAACTTCATAACTCCCCTGGAAATAATTTTCCCAAGAAAGACAGGGAGTAATACCAACTTCAATGCTGAAAACTCATTAAATCATAAGTTTATATTCCCCTCCGGGATTTTTGAAGTTGAAAAAGAATATGATTCAAAGTATGTTTATATCCCAATAGATTTTGCACGCGAACTGACCGAAACTGATAAGGGAGTCACTACTGTTGAAATCAAATTCAGTGAACATGCCGATCCGCGTGCCGTACAAAAGGACATTATTAAAATCTTCGGGAAGGGCTTCACAGTTCAGAACAGATATGAACAGCAAGCCATTTTTTATAAGGTAATGCAATCCGAAAGGCTTGCCATTTTCTTCATTCTTACACTTATACTTATTATTGCTTCGTTCAATATCATTGGCTCCCTTACGATGCTTATAATAGAGAAAGAGCGGGATATTGAAATACTTAAGAGTCTGGGAGCCAATAACAACCTTATCAGAAAGATTTTTATATTTGAAGGATGGCTGATCTCAATAATTGGTGCATTTTCAGGAATTATTCTGGGTTTTACCGTCTGTTGGCTCCAGCAGACTTACGGGCTGGTAAAACTTCATAGTCAGTCACTTATTATGGATTCATACCCGGTAGTAATGAAGATAAAGGATTTTATAATTGTTCCGGGAACAGTCCTTTTAATCGGATACTGGGCAGCCTGGTACCCCGTCAGGTTTCTGACAAAAAAATACCTGAACAAAGACGTTTGATAATCAAATATTATATTTGCTGTATATACTGCTTTACGAAAAACAAATGAGAAAAACCCTTAATACTAAAATACTATGATCAGGTTTGCTTTTCTCATATTGATCATGTTTTCAATAATTATGGGATCTTGTTCCGGCAGAAAAAATAAACTGGACAATAAGAATCTGATCCCGGAAAAAGAACTGGTTTCATTATTGACCGATATCCATATAGCGGACGGACTTCTTTCACTTCCAAAGATTAATTCATGGTATTCTTACCTTGACTCCATCGCATCCTATTACCAGGTTATTGAAAAACATGGTTATACTAAAGAAATGATGGACAGAACGATGAAGTATTATTTTTTTAAAAATCCAAAAAGACTAAATAAGATATATGATCAGGTTCTTGGGATATTAAGTAAGATGGAATCCCGTATTGAAAAAGAATCTATTATAGAACAGGCTCGTATTTCGAACTTATGGCGTGGCAAGGGTTTTTATTCAATCCCCTCTATTTCAGGCAACGACTCGACTATGTTTGATATATCACTTTACAGACCCGGCTATTATACACTTTCATTTTCTGCTACTCTCTTCCCTGATGACCAGTCGATTAATCCAAGACCTATCGCATATTCAACATCTGCCGACAGTATAGAAACAGGAAAAAGGCAATACATTAAATCAATTAAATACATTAAAGATGGCCGACCACATACTTACAATCTCTTCATAACCGTTTCAGGGAATATAATTCGTCGTTTAAGAGGCATCCTCTATGATTTTGATAATCGTCCTTATGGTATTGAGAAACATATTAATATAGAGAATCTCTCACTTACTTATAGTACTTATAGTTCATTGGCAGTATGAAACGTTTCACTGCTCAATATGTTATTACGAATTCCGGTCCCCCGCTTAAGAGAGGAGTAATAACCACTGAAGATGATGGGACAATAATCAGTATTGAAAATACAAACGGCAATCTTAAAGAAGAACATTCTATCGAATTTTACAATGGAATTATAATTCCGGGGTTCGTCAATTGTCATTGTCATTTGGAGCTATCTCACATGAAAGGATATACCTCAAGAGGAATGGGTCTTGGAGGTTTTATCGAACAGGTCAGGAGTACCAGGGATTCCACTAAGGAGAGCATATTTGCTTCCGTATGTTCTGCTGATAATCATATGTTTAAGGAAGGAATAGTTCTATGCGCAGATGTCTGTAACACTTCTGATTCCTTCAAAATAAAAAAAGAGAGCAGGATCAGGTATATTAACCTTCTTGAAGTTTTTGGTCTTAATCCGGATAAAGCAGAAAGACGAATGGAGGACATAACAAATGTTGCCGGAACAGCTAAGGAAATGGACCTTCAATTTTCACTGGTTCCCCACTCTGCATATTCGATGTCTCTGACTCTTTTCCGACTTCTCAAAAATGAAAGTTTAAATAATAAGGTAACTTCCGTTCATTTTATGGAAACAGCCGGAGAAGAAATATTTCTTAGTAACCAAACCGGGCCCCTGATGTCCTCTTACAAACGATCAGGATTGATGCCTCCAAGGTTGGAAACAGCTAAAAATCATGTTGATGTAATTCTTAATGAGATAACTAAGTCAGGAAATCTTATTCTTGTTCACAATACTTTTGCTGACAGAAAGACCATCAGAATGATTAAAGAGAGAGGGAATTTATTCTGGTGCCTATGCCCCAATTCAAATATTTACATCGAAAATCAAATACCACAATTAAATCTGCTTATTGAGGAGGGTTGTGAAATTGTCATAGGAACTGATAGTCTTGCTTCTAATATGACTCTCAGCATTCTTGAAGAACTTAAAACACTTCAGTTTAATTTTCCGGATATCCTAATTGAGGATCTTGTGTTGTGGGCTACAATGAATGGCTCCAAGGCACTGGGAGAAGAAGAACGGTTTGGAAGTATTGAAGCTGGTAAAAGACCCGGACTTCTGGTTCTTGAAAATGTGGATCTTCAGAATATGAAATTACTTCCTGAGAGCTTTGTGACAAGACTCATTTAGTTCATTTTCACCTTTCTTGGTTTTGCCCCCCTTTAGCCCGGTTGGGGGACCGACGAGTGAAAGAATTAGTCCCATCGTTCGAGGTTGGGGGGCAACAATATTTATGTTAATTTTGACCCCGGTAACAGAAAACATAAATGGCCACATTTCTTTTTGATCAAATTATATTCGGACCTGTTAAAAGCAGAAGGTTGGGAGTCTCTCTTGGAATAAATTTATTGCCCACTAAGAAAAAGATCTGCAATTTTAATTGCATCTACTGCGAATGCGGATGGACAAGGGATATTGAAAAAGCTATCAGCCGTCTTCCCCGTCGTGAAGAGGTTTATAGTGCTCTTGAACTGAAATTATCAGAGCTGAAAAAAAAGGGCCTTGCCCCCGATGTAATAACTTATGCCGGTAACGGAGAACCCACTCTTCATCCTGAATTCCCGGGTATTATAGATGACAGTATAACATTGAGAGATAAGTACTTCCCTGATGCCAGAATCGCAGTGTTATCAAATGCAACAACAATTTCAAATCCCTTAATAAAAGCAGCTTTGTTAAAAGTTGATCAGAACATTCTTAAACTTGATTCTGCATTTGATTCCACGATTAAAATACACAACCAGCCACGAGTTGATATCAGCGCTGAAGAGCTTATAGAAAATCTTCGCGGATTCAATGGAAAAGTTACTGTTCAGACACTCTTTCTTCGGGGGACACATAACGGAAAAGTTATCGATAACACAACTCCAGTTGAAATTAATGCATGGCTTAAGGCAATTGAAAGAATAAAACCCTCTCAAGTTATGATCTATACGATATCCAGAGATACTCCCGAAGGTACCAGCTTAAATAAAGTACCACTTATTGAACTAAAGGGAATAGCTGCACTGGTAGAATCGATGGGTTTCAAAACACAGGTTTCCGGTTAAATTGAATAAAAGTTACAACATACTTATCTGTCCCCTGGAATGGGGATTGGGTCATGCCGCCCGAATGATCCCTCTCGCAAGGAAGCTTCGGGAAATGAACAATAATGTCATAATTGCCTCGGGAGAAGAACATTTATCACTCTTCAGGAATGAATTACCCGGACTATCTTATATCAATTTCCCGGGCTTCAAACCCGGTTATTCACGATTCCTTCCTCAATATCTTTTCCTGCTGTTCAAAATACCTGTGCTTCTGTATTATATAATCATGGAACACCACAGGTTAAAAAAACTTATCGCGGAACATGAGGTTGATATAATTATCAGCGATAACCGGTTCGGACTATGGAACATGAAGATCACTTCAGTGTATGTAACCCATATGCCTCTCATCCCTTTTCCAAAGCACCTGAAGTTCCTGGAGCCAGTAGGAGTATTATTACACAGGAAAATCATTAATAAGTATTCTCTTTGTTTTATTCCCGATCTGCCCGGCGATCTGAACCTTTCAGGCAGGCTGTCACATGGAATGAAACTACCTGATAATGTGAGGTATATAGGGATTCTATCAAGGTTTATAGCTTGTGAGCAATCTCTGAATGAGAATCCGGTAAAATTTCATCATAACACAGTTATTCTTTCAGGGCCGGAGCCACAAAGGGAAATTTTTAAAAAGAAACTTGTGACACTTCTGAAAGACAAAGAACCCCAAACTGTTATTTTTGAAGGAAGGCCCGGGAAGAGAGGTGAAATTGCAAGTAATGGGAACATTACCTTTTATAATCACCTTTCTGCATTCAGGATGAAAGAGATAATAGAAGACAGTGATAGCATTATCACAAGGTCGGGCTATACTACAATTATGGAGCTTACGAGTCTGAATTGCACTGCTTTGATTATTCCTACACCGGGCCAGACAGAACAGGAATACCTGGCAGATTACCTCTCGGAAAAGGGTTGGTTTTATACTGTCTCTCAGAGTGAAATTAAAGCCGGAATTACTATCAGACAGGGTAAAACTGTATGGCAGGGTGAAATAAACAGGCAAAGCAGCATCCTTTTAACTGAAGCGCTGAATGAGCTGCTAGAAAAGTGTCATAAAGAGTGTTAATACAAAGAATCCTGCAAACAATCCGACCCACACCTCCACAGGGCTATGGAGATTAAGTTTCAATCTTGAGGAAAGAACCAGGCCTCCTGCAATAATTGCTGAAATCAGATACCATTCCAATGGGGTTAACATCTTTAAAGAAAGGATCAACACCAGACCAATAAGGGCACCTGAACCAACAGCATGAAGAGATATCTTCCACCAGAAATTAATAACTGTTACCATTAATGAGAGAAGTGTTGCAGCAAAAATGAATGATTTCAAAAACACAGGAATGGGGAACCTGGAAATAATATATGATGTAGCACAATAAAGGAGAGTTGTAATTATCAGTGGAATATTCCGTTCTCTTCTTTCACTTATGGTCCACGAGGTGATAATATTCCTGTGAATAAGAAAAGGCAACAATGAAAGGGGTAACAATATATTATTTACAAGCATTATAAGAAGTAACAGTTTCTTCACGGTAAAAGGAAGGTATCCTAACAGGGTTGGCGCTGAAAAAATAATTGCCATTCCATAGACTGGCATCAGCAGCGGATGAAAAATTATGGTGATTATTTTTGCCAGTTTATCGAGGATATTGTTTGATTCTTCAGCTTTCATGGGAGCGTATAATAATCTTTTATAATAACAATCAATAATTAAAGGGGCGAGTTCATTAAATCTCCCTCCTCAGTCTTGCAACAGGAATATTAAGTTGTTCACGGTATTTCGCTACAGTACGGCGTGCTATCTGATACCCTTTTTCCTGGAGGATATCCGTGAGGCTCTCATCGGTTAATGGTCTGCGTTTTTGTTCATTTTCAATACAATCCTGCAATATCCGTTTTATCTCCCGGGTTGATACCTCTTCTCCGCTATCTGTCTGAAGTCCCTCCGAAAAGAAAAACTTCAGGGAAAATATTCCAAAATGAGTTTGAACAAATTTACTGTTAGCTACCCTGGATACAGTTGAAATATCGAGACCTGTCATTTCAGCAACATCCTTCAGGATCATTGGTTTTAATTTTGTCTCATCGCCATCAATAAAATATTCCTGCTGATATTCGAGAATAGCATTCATTGTAAGAAGAAGAGTGTTTTGTCGCTGTTTTATTGCGTCTATAAACCATTTGGCAGAATCGATTTTCTGCTTAACAAAAAGTACAGCATCTTTCATCTCTTTTTTCTGGCTTTTATCTTTACTGTAAGAATGAAGCATCTCGCTATAGGCGGAACTTAATCTTAGTTCAGGAAGATTTTTTGAATTTAAATGAAGGTCGAAACCGTCTTCAGAAAGCTCCAGGATGAAATCAGGGATTATCGGTTGTGAGGTTTTATTAAATGGATCGCTGTAAACGCCTCCCGGTTTAGGGTTAAGTCTTAAAATCTCATCGATGGCAGCTTTAAGTTCATCTTCTGTGATACCAAGCCTTGAAATGATTTTGTCGTAATGTCTTTTTGTGAATTCTTCAAAATGCAGATCGAGTATTGTATGGGCAAGCTTCATGGAATGTTGCGAATTGCCGCGTTTTTCAATCTGCAGCAAAAGGCATTCCCTGAGGGTTCTTGCACCGACACCTGCCGGTTCAAGATCCTGAATTATTTGGAGAACCTCTTCAAGTTCATTTTCGGTAGTTTCAACATTCTGAAGGAAAGCAAGATCGTCAACAATGTTTATCAGTTCTCTTCTCAGGTATCCATCTTCATCGATATTACCGATTATGTATTCTCCCAGAATCTTCTGTTTATCAGTAAGATCCCTTAGACCGAGTTGTGATTCTAGATTTTCATGAAATGAGAATCCGACAGAAAAGGGTATCTCTGTCCTTTTATCTTCATCCTTGCTGTAGTTTTTTGCCTGAAGGCGGTAATCCGGAATATCGTCCTCTTCGATATAATCATCAAGTGTGAATTCGTCCTGATCTTTATCTTTCTCCTCGAACTGATCTTCTTCCGGTTCTGTGGGAATCTCTTCCCCCTCGGCGCCTTCCTCAAGAGCAGGGTTTTCCTCGAGTTCCTTTTTAATACGCTGTTCTATCTGCAAAGTAGGAACTTCCAGCAGTTTGATCATCTGGATCTGTTGTGGTGAAAGTTTCTGAAGCAACTTCTGCTGTAACCTTTGCTTTAACATACTTCTCTCCTCAAATTATTTAACCCTGAATCAGAATTTTAAAATTCAGCATTCTTTGGAGTTCTTGGAAATGGTATCACATCCCGTATATTTGCCATTCCTGTAACAAACAATATTAACCTTTCAAACCCAAGACCAAATCCACTATGAGGTGCAGAGCCGAATCTTCTTGTATCGAGGTACCACCAGAAATCCTTTTCCTGCAACTTCAACTCTTTAATACGTGAAAGCAATCTATCATATTGCTCTTCTCGCTGTGATCCGCCTATTATTTCACCGATCCCGGGAAACAGGACATCCATGGCTCTTACAGTTTTGCCATCGTCATTCTGTTTCATATAAAACGCCTTGATTTCTTTAGGATAATCAGTAAGGATTACAGGCCTTTTGAAATGCTCTTCAACCAGATACCTTTCATGTTCAGCCTGAAGATCGCGACCCCAGTCAACCTGGTATTCCCATTGTTTCCCTGAAGATGTGAGAATTGAAACTGCCTCTGTATATGTTATTCTTACAAATTCATTATCAACAACAAATTTAAGTCTTTCAAGAAGAGCTTTATCAATCATATTATTTAGAAACTCAAGATCTTCGATGCAGTTATCGAGGGCGTATCTGATCAGGTATTTAACAAAATCTTCCGCAAGATCCATATTATCAGTCAGGTCATAAAATGCCATCTCAGGCTCTATCATCCAAAACTCAGCGAGGTGCCTGGGCGTGTTTGAGTTTTCCGCCCTGAATGTTGGTCCGAAGGTGTAGATATCACCTAACGAAAGAGCGCCAAGTTCACCTTCGAGCTGGCCGGAAACTGTCAGATTTGTTTCTTTTCCAAAAAAATCATTATTGTAATCCACTGAACCATCCGCCGTACGTGGCATGTTCTTCAGATCCATTGTTGTAACATGGAACATCTCCCCGGCCCCTTCACAGTCGCTTCCTGTGATAATAGGAGTATGAAGATAGATGAATCCTTTATCATTAAAGTATTTGTGAATTGCGAAAGCCATTGCATGTCTTATTCTGAAGACAGCACCGAATGTATTGGTTCTGAAGCGCAGATGGGCATTCTCTCTGAGGAATTCCATAGAATGTCCCTTCTTTTGCAGAGGGTATGTTTCAGCATCGCTTTTACCATAAATTTCAATGGTTGCAGCACTTATTTCGATGTGTTGTCCCTGTCCCTGAGACTCAATCAGCTTACCCGTAACACCTATACAAGCTCCTGTTGAAATCTCTTTAAGAAGATTCTCGTCAAACGATGCCACTTCCACAACAACCTGAATATTGTTAATCGTCGATCCGTCATTCAGAGCAACAAAAATAATGTTTTTGTTTCCCCTCTTTGTTCTTACCCATCCTTTTACCAGTACATCTGATCCCAACTCCGGGTTGGATAACAGGTTTTTTACCTTAATTCTTTTCATCATGAGCATTTAAATTCAAAAAAACAGATTTGCAAAAATAATAAAATGTTAGCCGCTAAGGCAGATTGGGTCGCATTTATTTCTTTATGGCACTATTTTTGTACGTTAGAGTCTTCTTATTCAGATTATTTGACCGGGAACAATAATAATTACCCTGGATCAGAGTTAATTACTTAAAGAAGTTCTTATAACTAAAAAAGGATTAAATTTAAAAACTCGTTAGAAGTCGCTTGAAAATCAATAATTTTTTAGCAGGGGTTTCAAATTATTCAATATCAGAAGTTAAAAGAAAGACCCTGCACTCGCATATTGGTTTGAAAATTGGTAAAATCTGAATAACTTTGGATATAAAAATGTAAATAACCAGGAGCTATGGAAGAGATTAAAAAACTTATAGTTGTACCATGGGATTTTTCTCATGTTGCTGAAAACGCATTAGCGCATGCAGTTAAGATAAGCCGCATGGTAGGAAATGATATCTGTCTTCTGCATATCGTGGATACAGGTGTCAGTCCTAAAGCATATGCAGGAAAAACCACGCTTCTAAAACGCCTGGTTGAAGAAAACAATCAAAAATACGGTATCCCGATTCTTTACCATATTTCCAAAGGAAGTATATTTTCGGCAATAGCCGATTTTGTAAATGAGAAGGAAGCCAGTCTGGTGGTTATGGGTACACATGGTATGAAAGGGATGCAAAAGCTTATGGGCAGCTGGGCTTTAAAAGTTATAGTAAAATCAAAAATTCCATTTATTGTTGTACAGGATCCTCCTGCGGACCAGGAGCGGTATCATAATATTGTCTTCCCTGTTGATTTCCGTGGTGAGAATAAGGAGAAGATAAAAATGGCAATTTTTATGGGGAAATACTTTGAATCCAAAATTCATATGCTTGTTTCAAGAAGCACCGATAAAAGTATATTAAAAAAGACAAAAATCAATTTAAATTTTGCTATCAAATACCTGATTCAAAATAATATAGATTACGAGATCCACGATATGCCAAAAGGCAAGATAGCTGAAAAGACAATTGATTTTGCACAGAAGATTAATGCCGACCTGATCCTGATTGTAACTACAAAGAATATTACTTTTGCTGACTATATGGTTGGAGCTTCAGAACAACAAATTATTGCAAACAGTTCCAGGATTCCTGTCTGCTGCGTAAATCCAATAGCCTCTTTTGCCAGTGTGGGACAATTTATGGGTGGCTGGGGGTCATAATAAAATCCCCATACATTATCTTCACAACAGGTAATGAAAAAATAATATCCAGATTATGTCCATTCTAGTAACGGGTGTTTCAAAATTTTATGGTGATCAGAAAGCACTCGATAATATCTCGTTTGAAGTCGGGACCGGCGAAATAGTCGGGTTTCTTGGACCTAATGGCGCCGGTAAGTCCACAATGATGAAGATTATTACCGGTTTTATTCCTGCATCATCGGGCAAAGTAACGGTTAATGGTCTTGCTGTTGAAGCTGATAGTTCCGAAGTCAAAAAGCAGATAGGATATCTTCCTGAGAACAATCCTCTTTACCCTGAAATGTATGTAAGGGAATACCTGGGTTTTGTGGCTTCTATCTATAAATCAGGCATATCAGAAAAAAAGCAGATAGATAATATAATTGAATTAACAGGACTCGCACCTGAACAGAATAAAAAAATTGGCTCACTCTCAAAAGGATACAGACAAAGGGTCGGACTGGCGCAGGCCCTTATTCATAATCCTGCCGTACTGATACTTGATGAGGCTACCACCGGTCTTGACCCGAATCAGATCGTTGAGATACGAAATCTCATAAAAGAGGCCGGAAAGGAAAAGACAGTGATGCTTTCAACACATATAATGCAGGAGGTTGAAGCGATATGCGACCGAGTAATAATTATTGATAAAGGGATAATTGTCGCTGATGAGGAAAAGAGCAATATATATTCTATAATTAAACGACCTAAACAAGTTATTCAGGTTGAATTCGATAAAGATGTCACGGATTCATCACTGGCAGATATTGCAAATGTGAGCAGCGTAAAGAAAATCCGGGACTATGTATGGGTAATTGAAGCTGAAGGAGATGTGGATATCCGCCCCTACCTGTTCAACTTCGCGGTAAAAAATAATCTTACTGTTCTTTCATTACAGAAACAGGAAAGTAGTCTTGAAGAGGTCTTCAGACATCTGACTAATGGATAGAATTTTGTTTGCAATTCCATGTTTTACCCCTAAATCTCCCAAGATCTACCCCCCATATGAGAGGTTGGGGGGTTGAAAAGAGGGAGAGTCAGAGGGATTAAACAAAGGCGGAACGAAGAAAATCAACATTTTTGTATATAAATTTCCTTATACTCTTTTTTTTTGTAGCTTTGTACCGTAATAAATTAGTGGAAAGATTTGTGCTGATTGCAACCACAGGAAAAAAAATGCTAAACCGCGGATAATTCCTTATTTACAATCAACCAATCTTAATCTTTTTTTTAATAATGAATTAATAATATTAATATGGGATATTTATTTACTTCCGAATCAGTTTCAGAAGGTCACCCCGATAAGGTAGCCGATCAGATCTCAGATTCTTTACTTGACGAATTCCTGCGATGGGATCCGGAATCAAAAGTTGCCTGCGAAACATTTGTAACAACCGGGCTCGTTGTCTGTGGCGGAGAAGTCCGCACTACAGGATGGGTTGATCACCAGGAGAGCGCAAGAGGTGTGATCCGTAATATCGGATACACAAAAGCCGAATACCGTTTCGATTGCGACTCATGTGGTGTTATCTCAACGATACATGAACAATCAAACGACATAAATCAGGGTGTTGTTCGCGATAAACCTGAGGAACAGGGAGCAGGTGACCAGGGTATGATGTTTGGATATGCATGCCGTGAAATGGATAATTATATGCCATTAACAATTGAGCTGGCCCACAGGCTTCTTCAGGAACTGGCAGCTATACGGCATGAAGGCAAACAGATGAAATATCTCAGACCCGACAGTAAATCACAGGTTACTGTTGAATATGATGATAATAACAAACCTCTCCGTATCGATACTATAGTTATAAGCACACAGCATGATGAATTTGTACTGCCAAAAGACAAATCGCACAAAGCTGAACAGGTTGCTGAAAAAGCAATGCAACAGAAGATAGGCGAAGATCTTGAGAAAATCCTCATACCAAGAGTTAAAAAAACACTGCCTGCAAGAATTCAGAAATTGTTTACCAGCGATTTTAAACTTCTGGTTAATCCCACTGGCAAATTTGTAATAGGAGGTCCTCACGGGGATACCGGACTTACCGGCCGTAAGATCATAGTTGATACTTATGGTGGTCATGGTGCTCACGGAGGAGGCGCATTTTCGGGAAAGGATTCATCTAAAGTTGACAGATCAGCTGCCTATGCGGCCCGTCATATTGCAAAGAACCTGGTGGCTGCAGGAGTTTGCGACCAGGCGCTGATCCAGGTAGCATATGCTATTGGAGTTGCTCAACCTGTTGGTCTGTATGTAAATACTAATGGCACCGCAAAGGTAAAAGACAAAAAAGGAAAGATTCTTCACGATGGAGAGATTGCACAGACTATAAATAAGCTTTTCGATATGCGGCCATACTCAATTGTTCAGCGTTTTGGCCTGAAAAACCCTATATTCCTTCCTACGGCATCATATGGCCATTTTGGCCGTGATAGTTATTCCAAAACTGTTAATGTTTATTATGAGGTTCCCGGAAGTAAGCCAAAAGCTCTTAACGGAAACGGGAAAAAAGTCTACCAGAAAAAAGTCGAATTCTTTGCCTGGGAAAAACTGGATTATGTAGACAAAATTAAAAAGGCATTTAAATTATAAACCGGTTACCGGTATGTGGCGTACGGTATGCGGTGATTTTTTAAAAGCCGCGCACCGCAAACCGCAGGCCATTTTCGACTATGAACATTCTCGACGAATTGAAACAGAATAAGATTCTTCTCAGGGAGATGGCAAAAGCATTGGAGAGATAATTTGCCCGTAACCACCATATTCAAACGTACTCACCCCCCTTGATCCAACTCTCTACTTCGTAAAGAGAGGGAAATTACTAATATTCAATATATTACGCCACTCTCCAAGGATTAGAGAGCGGGACGGGGGTGAGTTCATCAGCTTGTTCTAGAAAGACGATTTCACTATCCTTGCGATATTATCAGACCTCCCTAAGGTGTAATAATGGATACCCGGAACCCCCATCTTAATTAATTCCCTGGATTGCGCCACGGCCCATTCTATTCCAGCCTCTCTTGCCTCACAGTCATTTTTACATTTTTTTACAGCAGTAAAGAGATCATTTGGCAGATCTATATGAAATGTCTGAGGAAGCAGCTTAATATCATTCAACGCTGAGATGGGTTTAATACCCGGTATTATCGGAACTGCAATACCTATCTTTCTGCACTCGTCCCTGAATCTGCAAAATCTGTTATTATCAAAAAACATTTGGGTTACAATATAACTCGCCCCTTCATCAACCTTCCGTTTCAGGTTCTCCATATCTACCAGCCTGTTAGCAGCTTCAAAATGTTTCTCGGGATAACCTGCCACTCCAATGCAAAAATTTGTAGGATCAGCATTTTCAAGATTATCCTCAAGATACTTACCTTTGTTCATGTCAACAATCTGCTGAACAAGTTCATATGTATGAGTATGACCATTCTTCTCAGGAATAAATGCCCGGCTTCCTTTCTGTGGATCACCCCTTAATGCGAGAACATCATCTATGCCCAGGAATCTCATCTCAATAAGTACGTTCTCTGTCTCCTCCTTAGTAAAGCCCCCACATAGAACATGAGGGACCACAAGTATGTTGTACTTATATTTGACAGCGGCTGCAAGGGCAAATGTTCCGGGACGCAGACGAACCACTCTCTTCTCAAGAAGGCCATCGGGCCTTTCCCTCAAAATGGTTTCATTCCGGTGAGACGTGAAGTTAATATAAGCTGGTTGATACTCAATTAACCTGTCAATGGCTGCATAAGTTCTCTCGATGCTATGGCCTTTCAGGGGAGGAAGGAGTTCAAATGTGAATAATGGTCCTTTTGCGTTGTTAATCTTTTCTATTACAGTCATTTCAGAGTGATATCATAAATTTGGAGAGAGCCATTTTGCAGCTTCATCGTTTGTAAAATTCTTCCTTTTTGCATAATCTTTCAACTGATCAGAGTTTATCTTTCCTAAATTAAAATATGTCGATCCGGGATGTGAAAAAATATACCCGCTTACTGATGCCGGTGGCATCATAGCAAAGTTTTCGGTGAGTGCGGCACCTATCGCTTTTTCTGCTCCCAGAAGATCAAAAATAACCTGTTTTTCCGTATGATCGGGACAGGCAGGGTAACCCGGAGCCGGTCTTATACCCTTGTACTTCAGTTTAAGCATCTCATCAATAGTAAGATTCTCATGTTTTGCATAACCCCAGTATTCTCTCCGTATCTTTTCATGAAGCCATTCAGCTGCAGCCTCAGCAAGACGATCACTGAGTATCCTGATCATAATTGTAGCATAATCATCTTCTTTATACTTTCTAAACGCATCATTATCAATATCTGCTGTGACTACAAAAGCCCCTATCCAATCATCCGGTCCGGCTCCTTCCGGAGCAACATAATCGGACAGAGAGAGATTGGGAACACCTTTTTCTTTTGGCTCCTGGTTCCTTAAAAACCTGAAAACAAATTTTAACTTCTTTTTACTTTTATCCGAAAAGACCTTAACATCATCACCATCAGAAACCGCGGGGAATAATCCAAAAACAGCTTTAGCTGTAAGAAGCTTTTGATCAATAACTTTCTTCAGATACATTTGTGCATCATCAAACAACTTCTTTGCCTCAGCACCTTTTACCGGATCACTGAAAATTCCAGGGTATTTACCCGATAACTTCCACGCAAAGAAAAAGTATGTCCAATCGATATAACTCTTAAGTACATTAAGATCAATATCGTGGAAAATATGAAGCCCTGGTTTTTCCGGTTCAAAAAGCTTAATAGTTTGCCAGTCAGTAAAGTATTTGTTCCCCCTGGCTTCTTTTAATGAAAGAAGATTCCTTATTGTCTGACGCGAACTATGATCCTCCCGCATCTTTTTATACTTTGCTTTTACTGACGCAACATAAGTACTGTTGTCTTTCTGAAGCAGTGATGAGAGAACTCCTGCTGCCTTTGAAGCATCTTTAACATGAATAACGCTATTTGAATATGCCGGTGCGACTTTTACAGCGGCATGGATCTCGGAAGTTGTAGCCCCTCCAATAAGCAGGGGGAGTGTGATTTTTCTCCGTTCCATTTCTGAAGCAACATGAACCATCTCCTCGAGAGACGGGGTTATCAATCCGCTTAGACCTATAATATCAACTTTTTCGTTAATAGCGATATCAATGATCTTTTCAGCCGGTACCATAACTCCAAGATCAATTATCTCATAGTTGTTACATGACAATACAACACCAACGATATTCTTTCCGATATCATGAACATCTCCTTTGACAGTCGCAAGAAGAACTTTCCCTGCAATTTTTTTCGCCTGTCCTTCACTCTCTTTTTCAATATATGGAGCAAGCTTTGAAACTGCCTTTTTCATCACCCTGGCGCTCTTTACAACCTGCGGAAGGAACATCTTACCTGATCCGAAAAGATCTCCTACTTCATTCATCCCTCCCATTAAGGGCCCTTCAATCAGCTCAATTGACCGGCTGAAAAGAGGCCTGGCCTCCTCAACATCTTTTTCAATAAATTCATCGAGACCCCTGATCAGAGAATGCTTAATACGATCAATAACCCCGAGCTGACGCCAGGCATCCTCCTTCTCCTCTTTCTTTCCTTCGTTCTTTATACCTTCAGCAAACTTCACAAGTCTTTCAGTGGAATCTTTTCTCCTGTTAAGCACAACATCTTCAATAAGGTGAAGAAGGTCAGGCTGTATTTCAGTGTAAACCTGCAACATACCAGGATTAACAATACCCATATCCAGTCCGGCTTTAATGGCATAAAACAGAAAGACTGAATGTATTGCTTCGCGAACTTTGTCAGTACCACGGAATGAAAATGAGAGATTGCTTATTCCACCGCTCACTCTGGCATAAGGAAGGTTCTGCTTAATCCATTCTGTCGTTTTAATGAAATCTATTGCATAGTTATTATGTTCTTCAATCCCGGTTGCTATAGCCAGTACATTAGGATCGAATATTATATCTTCAGGCGGGAATGCCAGTTTGTCAACAAGAAGGCGATAACATCTTTCAGCAACACTGATTCTTTTTGCCAATGTGTCAGCCTGACCGGATTCGTCAAATAACATGACTACGGCAGCAGCCCCATATTTCCTTAGTGTGCGGGCATGTTCAAGAAAGACCTTTTCACCTTCCTTCAGGCTGATAGAATTTACAATTGATTTCCCCTGTATACATTTAAGTGCTGATTCGATCGTATTCCAGCGCGAAGAATCAATCATCAGCGGAAGCTTTGAGATATCAGGCTCTGCCATGATAAGATTAACAAACCTCACCATTGCTTTTTCCGAATCAAGCATAGCTTCATCCATGCAAATATCAATTATCTGCGCTCCTCCTTCAACCTGGTTCCGTGCAATTGCGAGTGCCTCATCATATTTTTCTTCCCTTATAAGTCTTGCAAATTTTATTGATCCTGATACATTGGTCCGTTCACCTATATTCACAAAGTTGGTCTCAGGTGTAATTGTCAGAACCTCAAGACCACTGAGCCTGGTATATTTCTTAATTTCAGGCTTTACTCTTGGTTTATAGTGTACTGATGCCTCCGCAATTTTCCGGATATGCTGAGGAGTTGTACCGCAACAGCCTCCGATAATGTTAACCCATCCCTCTTTCATAAAATCCTCTGCAATTAAGGACATAAATGATGCTGTCTGATCATATTCGCCAAACTGGTTTGGAAGGCCGGCATTTGGATGGACCGAAACATAAAACTCCGACTTCAGTGATAATTCTTCAACAAATGGGCGCAGCTGTTCAGCGCCAAGGGCGCAGTTCAGTCCTATGCTGAAGAGAGGAAAATGTGAAACAGATACCATGAATGCTTCGAGAGTCTGACCCGTTAATGTCCTCCCGCTTGCATCAGTAATTGTACCTGATACCATAACAGGAAGGGTTATCCCTTTTTCCTCAAACACCGAATCAATTGCGAATAAAGCAGCCTTGCAGTTCAGAACATCAAATATTGTCTCAACAAGAAGGATATTTACACCGCCATCAATGAGCCCGCGGGCTTGCTCAGAATAAGCATAAACCAGTTCATCAAAAGATATAGCTCTGGCACCCGGATCATTGACATCTGAAGACATTGAAGCAGTGCGGTTTGTTGGGCCCAGGGTTCCTGCTATAAAATGCTCTTCCGGTTCATTGGAATTTTCAAATTCAGTAATTGCTTCAGCAGCCAGATGAGCCGACTGAAGGTTAAAATTATAAACCTGGTCCTCCATTCCATAATCCGACATGGAGATCCTGTTTGAATTGAATGTGTTTGTTGTAATTATATCTGCACCTGCTTCAAGATATTGCCGGTGTATTCCTTTAATTATTTCTGGTTTCGTGATAGACAGAAGATCGTTATTCCCTTTCTGGAGCTTTGGATGATCTCTGAACTCATTACCACGGTAATCATTTTCCAGAAGTCTGTGCTTCTGGATCATGGTACCCATCGCTCCATCGAGGATGAGGATCTTTTGCTGAATTATATCTTCAAGTTTTTGTTTCAATTTGCTATGATATTAGTGTACAAGGCATTTTATGGCACAAAGTTATCTTTTTATCCTAAATTTTGATCTCTTTCCTTATGTTCTACCCCCATTTGGAGAGTTGGGGGGTTGATTTTTCTTCCGGTATTCACTATAAAAACATCCAGATTTCGAAGTTGTTCCCTTAAACTGTAAAGTCTTTCAAGATTCACCACTCCGATGACATACTTATAAAATCTCCCGCTAAAGTATTCCGACACTTCTTCAAATCCAAATAATTCCTTATCCTTTTCATCATTATACCTTAAGTATACCTCCAGTTTAAAGTCGCGGGTGTATTTAGATACTGTTCCCTGCTGAAACTTTTTATATTCATACCTGTAACCATATGAGTTCGCGGATATGTCCGACAATACTGCGCTACCCGTTGCATGACCACCCGCTCCTTTTCCACTGAAAAATTGTTTATCAGCAAACGCTGCCTCTGTAATTACTCCATTATATTCATTATCTACATTATAGAGATATTTATCGGAAGAAATAAACCGCGGAAGAACGAAACTGGTTATTGTGTTCTCATTTGTCTTGCCGACAAATGGTACCAGCTTAATCTTAAAGCCTTTTTCTTTTGCATACTGGATATCAAATTTTGAAATTGTATTGATCCCATAATGAAAGACTTGTTCCGGTTCAAGAAACAGCCCGTATGCATGACCGGTAATTATACAAAGTTTGTATTTTGCATCCCAGCCTTCAACATCAAGAGTCGGATCGGATTCTGCAAAACCTTTTTCCTGTGCTTCTTTCAATGCTTCCGCATAGGGTAATCCCTCATTATGCATTTTTGTGAGGATATAATTTGTGGTTCCGTTAAGAATTCCACGCAAAGAGTACAGAAGTTCATTATCGTAATATTCCTCGAGATTCCGTATAATTGGAATACTTGCTCCTGCCGAGGCCTCATAGAGTAGGGATACTTTATACTTTGACTGCATCTCAACCAGCTCCTTAAAATGTTTGGCCACCATCATCTTATTGGCAGTCACAACATTTTTCCCGCTTCTCATCGCAGTTGTAACTATATTGAATGCTTCATCTGCGTCATCAATTAACTCAACAACAAGATTGATTGAAGAATCATTCAGGATATCATTTTTATCGAATGTAAAGTTTGTCATTGGGATCCTTCTCATTTTTGTGCGATCTTTAACACAAATCTTCACAATATCGGCTTTGAACCCTTTACTGCTGTTCAGCACATCGTGTAGTCCCTGACCAACGCAGCCGTAGCCGAATAAACCAATTCTTAATTTTTCCTGTGTCATTTCTATAGTACCTGTTTGAATGCCTGGTCAAAATCGTTAATAATGTCATCTATATGCTCTATCCCAACTGAAACCCTGAATAAACCAGGATCTATACCCACGGCAAGCTGCTCCTTCGAGGAAAGTTGTGAGTGAGTTGTTGCAGAGGGTTGAATTATAAGTGTTTTAGCATCTCCCACATTAGCAAGGTGACTCACCAGCTCAAAATATTCAACCAGTCTTACTGCTTTTGCTTTCTTTGCCTTCAGGATAAAACTCAGAACTCCGCCGGCTCCTTTGGGGAGATATTTTTTCGCAAGTCCATGATAAGGGTTACCCTTAAGACCAGGATAAGTAACCTTTTCAACATCCGGATGTGCCTCCAGCCATTTTGCCAGCGCAAGTGTATTCTGAATGTGACGCTCCATCCTGAGAGAAAGGGTTTCAAGTCCCTGTAAAAGCAGAAAAGAGTTGAAGGGGCTGATTGCGGGACCAATGTCCCTTAATCCTTCAACACGTGCTTTTACTATGAATGCAATGTTCCCTGCAGGTGATGTCTGAGAGAAGATTTCACCGAAGATTTTTCCGTGATAACCTTCTGCCGGCTCGGTAAATACAGGAAAATTTCCATTGCTCCAGTTAAAATTGCCGGCGTCGGTTATTACTCCCCCAATACTTGTACCGTGTCCTCCTATCCATTTGGTAGCTGATTCCACAACAATATTGGCACCGTATTCAATTGGACGGCAAAGATAACCGCATGCGCCAAATGTATTGTCGACAACCAGTGGCAGTCCGTGCTTAAGTGCGAGTTTTGAAAAGGCTTTAAAATCAGGGATCTCGAAGCCCGGATTACCTATTGTTTCGACATAAATTGCTTTGGTTTTATCATCAATGAGTTTTTCGAATGACGCGGGATTAAGATCTTTAGCAAACTTTGCTTCAATTCCGAACCTGGCAAGTGTAACTTTAAACTGATTGTGACTGCCGCCATAGAGAAATGGCGAGGTAACAAAGTTCTCTCCTTTCTTCAGGATTGTAGTAAGTGCAATGAACTGGGCCGCATGTCCCGATGAGACTGCCAGGGAAGCAACTCCTCCTTCGAGGGCTGCCACTCTTTTTTCGAAAACATCTGTTGTAGGGTTATTTATACGAGTATAGATATTGCCCCATTCTGCCAGATCGAAAAGATCTGCAGCATGTTTTGCATTTTTAAAGACATATGATGATGTCTGGTAAATAGGCACAGCTCTTGAAAGTGTTTCTTTATCGGGGTGATGACCTGCATGTACCTGCAGGGTTTCAAATTTTATTTTTCCGTTTTTCATTTTATTTTATTTTAAATTTTATCAATACCGGACAGACAGATACAGGTATCTCTCAAGGATTTCCGGTTGTTAACTGAGAAAATGACTGATTGCAAATCAAAGCTATTACCGGCACATGCACATAGGCATGAGCGGCATGATAAAGTTGTTGTGTGTTAAATGAATTGAATTCATGGTTTCCGTGTTAAATTTTTATCATCTCCCGTCTTTCCGGGATTAGGTTTTGGCACCGTTCTCCTAAACTTCAGGATTGGTTGCCAGGGTTTCGCAGAGCCTAATCTCTTCACCCTTCTTAATAAAAACCAAACACCCTTTAAAGGAAGGAATATTTGATTTGTGGGGTCAAAGGTAAAAAGTATTTTTTAAAATACAAAATTTAATATATTACTTTCTTTTTCTTGATAAAAAGAAAGTAACCAAAGAAAAATCAAGGCTGCAGAGAATTTTGGGGCTCCTGTTTTTCAGCTTGCCCAAGCAATACAACTCGTCGTCTCCGCCAGCTGGCGGATCCTCCTCAAACAGTATTGCTTACTTAAAGCCATCACAGCAAGCCTCAAAACAGTAGCTTAATCCCAAAATTCTCTGAGGCCATTTGAAAATCCAACCAACAAACATAATGTTACAAAGTATTCTAAATTACGGCGCGAGGGGAAACCGGAAATGGTGTGAACTTCAGATAAAACGGTTGCGCCATCAAGGCTTGTGTAGCAGGCGCCCGTTTTATCTGAAGTTGGCATTCCCGGACTCCTTTTCTTTGGTTCATTTCTTTTGGAGGAGCAAAAGAAATGAACGAGATCAATTTCAAATTCACTAATGAATAGAGTTTGGGGCAGCGCCCCGATTAAATAAAAATTTACCTTATTTTTGTCTTACCAAACAGTTACATAATGCAGAACAACCTTTTCATCTATAACACCCTTTCGAAGAAGAAAGAACTTTTCATCCCGATTCACCTGCCATTTGTTGGTATCTATGTATGCGGTCCTACCGTCTACAGTCATGCCCATCTGGGGCATGCACGCCCTGCAATAACATTCGATTTGCTGTTCCGCTATCTGACACATCTTGGGTATAAAGTACGATATGTCAGAAACATAACAGATGTTGGACATCTTGAAAATGAGACCCTTGGAGAAGGAGAAGATCGTATTGAAAAGAAAGCGAGACAGGAACAGATAGAACCCATGGAGGTTGTGCAGAAATATGTGAATACATACCATAAAAACATGGATCAGCTTAATACGCTGTCCCCTTCAATTGAACCAAGAGCAAGCGGACATATAATCGAACAGATTGAACTCATTAAAGTGCTGATTAAGAGCGGATATGCTTACGAATCAAACGGCTCCGTATATTTTGATATATTAAAATATAATCAGAAATATCAATATGGTAAACTTTCAGGAAGAGTTTTAGATGACCTCATCAGTAACACCCGTGATATCGAAGGCCGTGATGAAAAACGAAATCCATTCGATTTTGCTGTCTGGAAAAAGGCCAGCCCTGAACACCTTATGAGATGGCCATCTCCATGGAGTGATGGTTTCCCCGGATGGCACCTGGAATGTTCTGCCATGAGTATCAAATATCTTGGTGAAGAGTTTGATATTCACGGAGGTGGAATGGATCTTATGTTTCCTCATCATGAATGCGAGATAGCCCAGTCAACTGCTGCACTCGGTAAAGAAACAGTTCATTACTGGATGCATAATAATATGATCACCATCAATGGTCAGAAGATGGCCCGCTCACTTGGCAATTTTATTACGCTCGATCAGCTTTTCACAGGTGATCATCCTTTATTAGTTCAGGCCTATTCGCCAATGACCATCAGGTTTTTCATCCTGCAGGCTCATTATCGCAGCACCATTGATTTCTCCAATGAGGCTCTTCAGGCAGCTGAAAAAGGTTTCCAGAAACTGATGAAAGCTGTAGAGTCTCTTGACAAACTAAAGCCATCAGATAATTCAACAATTGATGTCATCAAACTGAAAGAAAAATGCTATGAGGCACTCGATGATGATCTTAATAGCCCTATGTTATTGTCTCATCTTTTTGAAGGAGTGAGAATTGTCAATTCAGTTATTGACGGAACAGAAAAAATTGATGTTCCAGGTCATGAATCATTAAAAGCGCTTTTCAGCACATTTGTGTTTGAGATTCTTGGATTAAAAGATGAATCTGCCTCGATAGGTAATGAAAAGCTGACAGGTGACCTGATGAAGATTATTATTGATTTAAGACAGGCAGCAAAAAATAATAAAGACTGGCCCACCTCAGATAAAATACGAACTGAATTGAAAAGTGCAGGGGTAGTATTAAAGGATCTGAAAGAGGGGGCAGAGTGGGAACGGGAATGAAGAGGGGAGTCAAACATATGAAAAACAACATAGAAAAGACGGATTTGTCCCCCTACCAGGTGGACCACAGGGGGTCTTCATACAAGTCCTCAGTTGTCTTCATTGGTTCCACCCCCCTTGGCGGCGACTACCCTGTCCGCATCCAGTCAATGACAAATACAGATACACTCGACACAAAAGCATCTGTTGCACAATGCATAAGGATCATTGAGGCCGGAGCTGATTATGTGCGACTGACAGCACAAGGCATCAGGGAGGCAGAGAACCTTGCTGTCATAAAAAAAGAGCTGCTAAGAGCCGGTTTTGAAACTCCTTTGATAGCTGATATTCACTTTAATCCGGTTGTTGCAGAAACTGCCGCCCGGTTTGTTGAAAAGGTAAGGATCAATCCGGGGAACTACGTTGATAAAAGAGCATCCTTTGAGAAACATATGCTTACTGAAAAAGAATACAACGAGGAACTTGAGAGAATCCACACAAAACTGCTCCCTCTGATAAATATATGCCGCGAAAATAAAACAGTGATACGTATCGGAATTAATCATGGTTCCCTCTCTGATCGTATTATGACCCGGTTCGGAAATACTCCGAAAGGAATGGTTTTTTCTGCTCTGGAGTTTATCAGGATATTCAAAGCAGAAAATTTCAGTGATCTTGTTCTTTCACTGAAATCATCCGACACAGTAATAATGATTGAAGCTACCCGGATGCTGGTAAGTATGATGCAAACCGAAGAATTATCATATCCCCTTCATCTTGGTGTGACTGAAGCAGGGGAAGGTGAAGACGGGAGGATCAGATCAGCTGCAGGAATCGGAGCCCTTCTGGCAGAGGGGATAGGCGATACCATAAGAGTCTCTTTATCAGAAGATCCTGAAAAAGAGATTCCTGTTGCAGGAAAACTTGCCGGCTACTACCCCAGGGGAATATCTCAAAAAGCCCCTGATAAACCGTTAAATTATAAAGTCCCTTCATCCAAACCGGAAATTCTTAAGCGGATAATTGGTCCATTAGTAGTCTCAAATATGACCTCCTTTCCTGAAATAAATGCAGTCATATATAAGAATACCGGTTATAGCACTGATGCAAAAACCGGTGAGATTAAAAAAACTGACAGTTCAGTCGATCTGATAATTGTTAAGAATTGTCCTGAAAATATCCCTGAAAACGTTTCCCTTATACTCCCCTACAGGATTTGGCATGAAAACAGGGGAAAGGACAGAATATACCCATTATTCTCTCCTGAGACATTTCATGAAAGTGCATACAGATCTGAGAAATTAAATGTCTTGCTGACCGGTTCTAATTTCAATATTGAATATCTTAAAGATCCTGCTCCTGATACTACTCTGGTTATATTCACTTTTAATCCTGAAAAAGAGTTGTACGCTGCCGATTATTTTCTCAATGCTCTTGAAGAAAACAACCTGAGCTATAATATAGTGCTGAATCCGGTTTTCCGGGAAAAAAATCTGGAAGACCTTCAAATAAAAGCTTCTTCACTTTTAGGTCGTTACATTCTTGACAGAAGAGTTACAGGGATTTCAATCACTAATACAGGGGATGTTGATTTCATTGACATCACTTCACTTGCTTTTTCCATTCTTCAGTGTACCGAAACACGCATCACCCGTACAATATATCTCTCATGCCCGACTTGCGGACGCACAAAGTTCGATCTCCGGGAATCTGTTAAAAAGGTAAAAGAGGCCACCGGGCATATGAAAGGCCTTAAGATAGCAATAATGGGATGCATCGTAAATGGTCCGGGCGAGATGGCAGGGGCCGACTATGGATATGTCGGAGCAACCAATGGCAAGGTTCATATTTACAGGGGAACAGTTCCGGTCCTGAAAAACATTCCTGAAAAGGATGCTGTGATGAAGTTATTAAAGGTTATTGAGAAAGATCAGGCCAGCCTGTAATCGAGCTGCTTCTTCTGAAGATCAGCCTTAACGACCTCAATATTAACACGGTCCCCAAGAGTATAAATTTTACCCGTTGACCGTCCTTTTATACAGTAATTTTCCTCATCATATTCATAAAAATCATCTGCCAGCTCCCGGATATGGATCATCCCTTCACACTGATTCTCAATGATCTCCACATATATTCCCCATTCTGTAACTCCTGAGATGACTCCTTCAAACACATTCCCTGTTTTATCACTCATATACTCAACTTGCTTGTACTTAACAGATGCTCTTTCTGCCTCAGCAGACAGCCTTTCCATTTTTGAAGAGTGATTACACAGTTTTTCGTATTTATCCTTGCCGCCCGGATTTTCTCCGGCAAGATATGCAGACATTAACCTATGAACCATCATATCGGGATAACGTCGTATTGGTGAAGTAAAATGTGTATAGTATTTAAATGAAAGTCCGTAATGACCTATATTGTCTGTTGAGTAGATCGCTTTTGCCATCGACCGGAGAGCTAGTGTTTCAATAATATTCTGTTCCTTTTTCCCGGCGACAGAGTGCAATAATTTATTCATTGCTTTTGGCAATGAGGTCTTATCATCTTCAATCAGCTTATATCCGAAACGGGTAATGAAATGGCTGAAATTGCTAATTTTCTCCGGATCAGGTTTATCGTGAATACGGTAGACAAAAGTTTTTCCTCTTAGTTTTTTCCCGACATATTCTGCAACCCGCTTATTCGCGAGTAGCATGAATTCCTCAATAAGCTGGTTTGCTGTACCCATTTCGCGGAATTTTATCCCGAGTGGTTTACCTGCTTCATCAAGATCAAACTTCACTTCAATCTTCTCAAAGGCAAAAGCCCCTGATGCAAATCTCTTAGCCCGCAGTTGCTGAGCCAGCCGGTGAAGCACAAGTACCTGTTCCTTCATATCCCCATCTCCGGTATCAATCACCTGCTGAGCTTCATTGTATGAGAATCTTTTATCGGAATTGATAATTGTTTTTCCAAACCATTCATTAATCACTTCAGATTTATCATTCAATTCAAATACAGCTGAATATGTAAGCTTATCTTCGGCAGGATTCAGGGAACAGATATGATTTGACAGTCTTTCAGGGAGCATTGGAACAACCCTGTCAACCAGGTAGATTGATGTGGCTCTCTGTCTGGCTTCTTCTTCCACCAGGGAATCCATTTTCACATAATGCGTCACATCAGCAATATGGATTCCTGCTTCCCAGTTGCCATTTTCCAGCTGTTTGAGAGAAAGCGCATCATCAAAATCCTTTGCATCAGACGGATCGATTGTAAATGTGGGTATTTCCCGAAAGTCGCGTCGAACCTTTATATCGTTTTCTGTGATCTCTCCATCAATTTTTTCAGCATCAGCCTCAACCTCTTCAGTAAAGTTATAGGGTAGCTCAAACTCAGCAAGAATTGCATGCATCTCCGTTTCATGCAGACCAGGATAACCAAGGACATTAATGATCTCTGCTACAGGGTTTTTCGATTTTGGATCCCAGTCAACCACTTTAGCAACTGCTTTCTGTCCCTGTTTTGCTCCATTTAGTTTTGATGTAGGGATGAACAGGTCAAATGGCATGTTCTTGTTATCGGGAATAAGAAATGCAAAGTTGGGCATGATTTCAACTGTGCCTACAAATGAAGTCCTCCATCTTTCAATGATCTCAACAACTTCTCCTTCAGGTCTGGCTCCTTTCCTCTTTGCATAGAGCCACACTTTAACTTTATCGCCGTGAAGAGCCGTTTTCAGGTTTTTAGCAGTGACAAATACGTCGTCTTCAAGATCGTCGGTTGATATGAACCCATAGCCCATCCTTGTCATGTCTACAGTACCGGTGATATAGCCACGGGTTACTTTTACTTTGTATTTACCGTGAAATATTTCCTGTACGCTTCCTTGTTTTGTAAGATCTTTCAAAATATCTGATATCATCTGCCTTCCGGGGGCATCAGTAATATTAAGACGTTTAGCGATCTGCTTATAATTAAACCCCTGTTCGGGGGTTTTGGTTAATGTTGCAAGTATTTGTCCGATAAGCGATTCCCTTGAATTTCCGGAATCACTTTTGGCCATTCCCTTTTTACTCATATTTCAGTTTTTGCGAAGGTACGAAAATGAACCATAAATTTTAATACATTTGATCGATAATTGGAATGTTATGGCTGGTTTGAAATCGATACTTTCCCAATCTACTACGGTAGTTACCCGGAAAACCGAAAATGAGTATGTGCTGGTTCCTATTACAAACAACATAGCAGATATGAACAGCGTTTATACTCTGAATGAGACTGGGGCATTCATTTGGGAACAAATTGATGGGAAAAGAAACATTGAAGATATTATAAATGAATTAACGGGTGAGTATGATATTGATTTTAAAAATGCAGAATCAGATGTTTTTACTTTTATTGAAAACATGAGTAATTATCTTATTATCCATTAATTATCTAATTTTGTATTTTTACTCCTCTTTCCCCAGCTGGGGGGTTAACCATAGCAGAATACTTTAAAGCCCTCATCTGGGGAATTGGGGGTAAGAAAGAAGGGGAAGTGAGGCCATAAAAAAAGAAGGCATTTAATTATATGAGGAATTACAATTTAAATATTGCAGGATATAATATCGGGTTTGAGACTTCAGCAAACGGGCCGGAACTTAAACCATCAACGAGATTCCTCAGAAATATAAACCAAAATAGCGGATCAGATATACTTATCCGCGTTCATTCAGAGCCCTTTAACCTTCCAAAGGGAGCCGAAAGGGTTTTCCGCGCTCCATACGTTGAAGAGATCAACGGCATCCAGTTCAATAATGAGACAAACTTCTGGAGTGTCTGGAAATATCATTCCGAGCTTTATATCTGGACCATATTCCCACTCTCTTCCGCAGAGAAAAATGCAGTATTGAAATTTTCACTAACATCTATGGAATGGGACCTTTGGATTTATGGTGCCCGGGATGAGACCGATCCTTTCGAATATCCGCTTGACGGACTGATACTATATTACCTTACGGTTATAAATGGAGATATTATGATACATGCATCGGGAGTTAACAACGCCGGGCATGGTTATATATTCAGCGGAGTATCAGGAAAAGGGAAATCGACAATGGCTAAGCTATGGGACGATTCAGGAGCCAAAGTAATCCACGATGACAGGCTTATCTTGCGAAATACAGGAGGTGGTTACAGGATGTTTAATACACCTGTTTATAATGATGATGAACCCCGTGAATCAATCCTCAACAAGATTTTTATTATTGAACATGGAGCTGAGAATATGCTTATCCCGTTAAAAGGAGCCACCGCTGTGACACAGGTACTGGCTAATTGTATCCAGCATAACTGGGGGGCTGACATCATTGCACGTCTTCTGGGTTCGATTTCTATTATGTGCGGGACGATCCCAACCTCAAAGTTATTCTTCAGACCCGACCAAAATGTAATTGACCTCATCCTCGAAAATGAATACCCGGTCTGACAATCATTCAATTGTAAAAGATATTGGTCTCACTCTGCTCTCCGAAGGAAAATCCATCAGGATAAAAGCTCATGGGTATAGCATGTATCCCTGTATCAAGCCAGGTTCGCTGATACTGATAGAACCATTAAGTATCAAGGGGATGCCCCGACCCGGAGAGATAATTGCAATTCGAAGAGAAAGCGGACTTATTGTCCACCGCCTTTCTAAAATAATATCCAAAAATGGCATTACCTGCTATATCGCAAGGGGAGATAGTAATGCTTATGCAGATAATCCGTTGAAAATAGATAAAATAGCCGGAAGGATAGTACGTGCTGAATCAACCGGTGAAAACCCGGTTCCTGCTGATATCAGGATTAACACAAAACCAAATTATTTCATTAACAGGATAAGAGTTATTGGGATAATTTTATGGAAGAAAATCAAATTTTAACCCCCCTTCCCCCCATATGGGGGGGTTAATTGACAAAGAAGATCCAATAGACTCCCCCAATGGGGGTTAACTAATAAAGAAGATCCAAAAGCCCCCATTTGGGAGGGGTAAAAAGACAGGGATAAAGAGTTGCAAGAATCAGTAAATGAAAGAAAAATTAAATCTATTCAGGGAATCCTTAAGACTAGTCTGGAACAGCACTCCGGGATGGACATTTGCAAATATTGTGATGTCAGTTCTGCGGAGTATTTTCCCTCTCCTTCTTATCTGGCTTCTGAAAGTGGTTGTTGATGATATCACTAAAGCTGCCACAGCGCTTCCCTCGACTCCAAACATAAATGTGCTGTTGCCGATTGTAGCAGTAGTAATAATATGGTTTCTTGATGAAGCCTCATCTGATTTCAGCAATTATGTCCGTAAAAAGCAAGCTCTGAAGCTTGAGGTCTATATGTATGGACTACTGCACTCCAAAGCTATAAAACTCGATCTCATCAATTTTGAACGTCCCGAATATTTCGATTGTTTGTCACGTGCTGCAAGGGAAGCCCCGTGGCGCCCGAACAGCATCCTGAATAACCTGGTTTCAATGCTCAGAGCTCTTCTTTCTCTGTTACTTATGACCGGACTTATACTAACTCTTCACTGGACACTTGCCGTGCTCCTTCTTGTAGCTAATATTCCGGGAATATGGTTACGGCTCTATTATGCAGATATGCTATATAATTTTCAGAGGCAGCAGACACCCGAAGCAAGAAAATCGGCATATTTTAACTGGCTGCTCACAGGAGACAGACCCTCCAGAGAATTGAGGCTTTTCGGACTGGGAAATTATTTCATAAGCCTTTTCAAGAAGTCTTTCCTGAAGCAAAAAGAGGAAGAGATCAATATCATCCGAAAAAGAACCCTGATAGAATTAATTTCCAATCTTTTTAAAGCATCGGCCTTATTGATAACCCTGTTGTTTATCGCACACCAAACAATAAGGGGAAAACTTTCCCTTGGTCAGATGGCAATGTTCCTGCTCGCTTTCCGACAGGGAATGTTATACATTAAAGATCTGTTCGGTGCACTGGCAGGGCTCTATGAGGATAATCTCTTTATTGGTGATACATTTGAATTTCTGAATCTGAAAGAAAATGTAACAGCTGCAGAGCCGGTTACAGAGTCTTTACCATTAAAGAAAAAAATAGTGTTAGACAACCTGTCCTTCACCTATCCTGGCAATAACTTCAGCACTATCAGTAATGTGTCATTTGAAATAAAAAAAGGAGAAATAATAGCTCTTGTCGGACCAAACGGTGCCGGGAAAAGCACTCTTGTGAGGTTGTTATGCAGGTTTTACGATCCCGACTCGGGAAACATAAAATATGATGGCAGTGATATCAGGAATATTGACCCTGAAGAGTATAGAAAACATTTTTCAGTAGTTTTTCAGGACTTTATGCTATACAATCTTTCTGCCGGAGAGAACATCCGGATGGGAAATATTGATGAAAAAAGTCCGGAAGGAAGAATAAAAGCCGCAGCTACTACCACCGGTGTTCATGAATTAATCGATAATCTGCCTTATGGCTATGAAACTGTTATCGGTAACCTGTTTGACGACAGTCGTGAACTAAGTTGGGGAGAGTGGCAGAAGATCGCACTGGCAAGAGCACTCTTCAGGGATGCTCCGATACTTATTCTCGATGAACCATCCAGCGCCCTGGATGCTGACACGGAATATGATATCTTCAGCCGTTTCAGGGAGATAGTCAGGGGCCGTACCTCGATTCTAATAAGTCACCGGTTTACAAATGTTAGTCTGGCCGACAGGATAATTGTGCTCGATAAAGGTACAATTGCTGAAGCCGGTACACACGATGAGCTGATGAAGAGAGGCGGGATATATTTCACAATGTTTACTAAACAGAGCAGCAGGTTTACCAGATGAAGAGTGAAATCAGGATAAGGGATGAGGAGAATCTTCTGCTGGGATTATGTCGTCTTGAATTCAGCAATGAACAAATAAACAAGATCAGGTCACTTATTACTCTAATAACTGACTGGAACTATTTCAGGAATCTTGCAAATGAACATGGTGTTGCAGCTCTGGTCTGGAATAATCTTGAAAAATACCAGCTCCATTCCGGAATACCGGAGGAAGTCGTTTTTTTCCTAAGGGGTGCATTGATGAGAAGTCTGAGCCGGAATACTTTCAATACCGAATCAATGGGCGAGGTTCTCCGGCTGCTGAATAATGAGAATATTAAAACAGTTATCCTGAAGGGACTTGCACTTGAAAATTCCGTTTACGGCAATTCAGGACTGCGGCAGATGTCTGATGTTGATATTTTAATAAACAGGGAAGAGTGCATTAAAGCCAGGAAGATTCTCATCAGCAACGGATATGAATCGCTGCCAGTAAAATCGTTTTTTCATGAACAAATTATGCCATATTCCGGCAAGCATCTTCCATCGCTCATTAAAAAGGGGACTTCTGTTGAGATTCACAATGAGCTTTTCGGGGGGAGAAAAAATGTGCTGACCAAAATGCTCTATGATAGCAGCTATGGGGTAGAGATCAAAGGAGAAAAGGCCTGGTTTCCTCAGCCTCAGATCTTTTTTCTATATCTGGTTAAGCATCTCTATCTGCATGAAATGAATAATGAATCACAGCTCAGGTTATATACTGATCTTGTTGTTATGATAGAAAAGTATAATGATGAGATATTAAATGATACTCTTCTTAAATTGGCATCGGAGGCTGGTATGTCTGAGATACTTGCCTGGTATCTGGAACCGTTGAGAGATGTGTGGGGAGTTATCTTTCCCGGATGGCTTAACGATTTTATTGACAAATCGCATAATCAGGATTTTATTAATAAATTCTTTTTCTTCCTAAGTAGTCCGAAGGATAACCCTCCCGTCGATAAACCAGGGTTCTATCATCATATTTTAGGCGATATGCCCGGATTCCATCGCAAGTTTCTGTATGTTTTAGGAGATATTTTCCCTACTATCAGTTTCATGAAGAACCGGTACCATTGCAACAGCACCTGGAAGGTGTTGTTTTATTATCCTCACAGATTAGGGAAAATTTTGTGGTTATTTAAATTATGATTTGATATTTAAATGTTCATTTGGCTTCGCCGGGCTCTGGCTCGCTTAGCCATCCCTCGCGCCACGCAGGCTCCTTCGCTAAAACAGCTTGCCAGGCTGTTTATTAACGCTCGGCCCCCCGGGGGCGAAAAATTTCAGTAAAATATTAGATTTCAAAGGCCCCCGGAAAATTGAATCCCCGCGAGCGCANNAGGGGATCGAAGATTCTTCGTAGTTTGCTGCGAAGAGCTTCAATTATTTTCCAATAAAATGTAATATAATCCTAAATTTATTTGGCGATTTAGCTCTTTTTTGTTTAATTTTATAATTGAAGTCAAGTCGAAGACAATACTAATTTTGGCAATAATGAACAAGTTTCAGAAAGAGTCTCTAAAAGTGAGGTTACTAAAACTTGCAATGTTAAAGAGCACGGGGGCACCTGCTGAGCTGGCCTTAAGATTTGAGATCAGTGAACGAAGTGTAAAGAGGATTGTTAAAGAGATCCGTGAAGATGGAACGGATCTCAGGTACAGCCAGTCAAGGAGATCTTACGTGACAGACAAAGATTATCAATAATATGTTGTATAACATATCGATTATCCATTTTTCTGTCCCCGCAGTTTTTTAAAATTGTATTATAAAGTCATTGTCATTTGAGTTTTTATGGGTTTTAATTTAGCAAATATCAGCATCAGAATGCGGAACAGTCGCAAAAGTTTTAGGAACTCGGACTATTCTGCTCTTTATGGTTTCAAGATTATTCCTCGCTGCGTTTTTCGTGCATTTAGTCTCGTTCTTAAGAACAATTAGTCGTCCTGACTGAGACCCCCGCCCCGGGAGAGTGCTGATTATCTCCCGGGGTTTTTTTATGGTGAGAATAATGGGGGGAGTGGGTGAATAGAGATTTTATCAAAATGATTTCCTCGAAGGGGAGAAAAACCCCTCTGTCCCGCTTATCCTTTATACACATCTTTTCATTGTTACGATTCTAAAAGAGCCGAATTTGAATATCCTCCGGCTCCATCGACTGTCTACCCAACAAACAATCTGTTGTCATGAAGAAGCTGTAGATAAAAACTATGACTAAGATTGGAGATTACCTTCGGTGAGATCGCGTTCCACTCGGTTCCTCGATAGCGTCAATAATGACAACATTTTATAAATCATAGTTAACTTAAAACTTGAAGAATACTCTTTGAAGATCATTTTTTGATTGTACTGTTATACGAGATGGAGATTCCTCGCTCCGCTCGGAATGACAACTTTGTTGAGGAGTACATGGGGTGAAGAAGTGGCGATTCGCAGATGCATTTCTTAAAATGATAATTGGTATCGCGAATCGCCACTTCTTCACCCTAATAACCACCTAATTGCCATGTCATTCCGAGCGGAGCGAGGAATCTCCATAGGGTATGACAATGCTCATTAGAAAAGATCTTTTCTTAATAAAGAGCTCAAAGTCTACTACCAACCCCCAGAGATGTGTATAAAGGGTAGCTCCCCTAAGGGGGCGATAATTCTTTGGTATTTACCTTAATTTGACTAGAAAAGTAAGGATTTTACATTCGGAGAAACACAAAGATTTCCGAGAGTTGCGCCAATTATATTCTCGATAATCTTTTTTTCAACAAATATTTCGGTACGCTGCATCTAAAACAATCGCAACAAACATCTTTCTACAAATATTAACGGTGCTCTGGACCATATTGTTGGCAACTTAATTAATTCATGAAATGTAGTTTACTTTATTAATTTTTAAATCTAAAATGATATGTTATCGCTTTTACAGTTCTTTATTAATATTTTTTGTCTGTTTTTATAAAAAAAATATATAATAAAAGGTATAATGATTAAAGTAAGAAAAAAGGAACCCTCTAATCCAAAACCCTGAAATGAAAAGACCTTACCCGAAGCATATTCCGTCTTAAAAACACTGTTGGTAACAAAACCGCTTACTGAGAATCCTAAAACAGGACCAAGGAAAAAATTCCAACTAAAATGAATCCCGATTGGAATTGATAAATTCATTTTTGAGAGGTATAATAAGGTAAATAGAATCCCTGCTAATATGAGATTTATAAATCCAACTGTATTTAGAGATGAATTAAAAACGTGCATTAAAGCAAAAATTAATGAAGAACTTAAAATTGCAAAAAGCTTATTAATGCTAGAAAAAAGATTATAAAAAATATACCCTCGAGAAAGCATTTCTTCTGAAATGGCTACAATAAAAAAGATAACTAGATAAAAAAAAGATCTAATATCAAATCCTTGATATCTTATTTTCAGAGGATTAAAAAATGACATTAAGGTAACAGTGAGTAAGATCAAGAAAATTCCTAAGAAAATTCCAACTAAAAGCCCTTTAATATTCATCATTGATTTTAAAAAGAGAGGCGATTCCTTGTTGATAATTTTTGACACAAATAAGATGCTTGAGATTGTCCCCAATAACAATGCAATTTGAGTCAAGAATAATATACTAAAATTTGTTGACATAAGAAGTTCATATTCTGTTCTAGAGGCTGAATACAGTTCAGGGAAAATAAGAAATACAGCTCCATAAAAAAGCGCACTAAAAATGAACAAAATAGGGAATAAAATCAGGATTCTTAACCATACATTCATAATACGAAACTTATAAAATAAAAACCTTTTCTTTTTTGTTCAAAAGCCCCATATTCAAAGTAATCTAAGAAAAGGCAGGAATAAATCCTGCCTTTTTTAAACTTTAATGGACAGGCCTATAGTTCATTCCTAAATCAGTAATTGCAGCTAAAGTTCCATATGTGCCGGCTCCATTAGCAAGATAAATGATGCCCTCCCTTAAAAGAAATCCTAAATCGTAGGCAAAACTACCGCCATTGATTACTATGAGATCTTCTTTCCCCAGTTCAGTTGTTCCTGTGGGTATGTTAAATTTAATAATTTTTGGTGTCATAATGCTTGCTTTTATTTACTTACTTCTGGCTTACCAGCAATTCCGTTCTTAAAGTTATCCCAGTCATTGATAACTACAATAATAGCGCCTATCAGAAGGGCAGCCCAAAAACCGCCATTAATTTTTTTTTGTTCTTCTAATAACAGTTCGTTTACATTAAATTTTTGTATTTCCATAAGAATCAGTTTTAAGTAGCACTTATTTTTCCTCCTTTCTTTCTCATGCCGGGGGCTTTAGCATGGTAATATTACCATACTAAGTTCGGAGAGCAGCGTACGGAAAAAAAGGATTTTGGAGAAAAT